>CAYMRE010000072.1:0-4872 GCA_964392755.1 uncultured archaeon | reverse complement strand
GTGTAGTAAATGGTTTCAATCTTCCTCTCCTCAAATCTCTTCCTGATCACATTCAAATCGAGTATAATCTCCCTTTTGTCAGAGGCGATCAAGTAGCTCCAGAGTCCGTGTGGATAAGTAGGAACGAAGCCCAAGTAAACTGCTTTATTCTTAAACTCCGCATTCTCGTATATCGACTTGAAGTAATCGGGCTGAGCGAACGGGGATTGGGATTGAGTAACGAAGTAGTCACATATCCCCGCACAGTCCCTGTAAAACTCCTTTGAAATCAGAGCTTGGCTTATGGGATTCGGATCAGTTCCATCGACAATTATAACATCGAACCTATCTCTACAGTTTTTTACGAACTCCAATCCATCCTCGAAGAGTACCTTAACCCTCGAATCTTCCAAAGCTCCTCTATCTATCCCGATATACTCTTTACAAGCCTTTACGACGTTCTCATCGATCTCAACCATGACAACTTCCTTCGGATCGTGTTTAAGCACTTCTCTAACCGCTCCTCCATCCCCTCCACCGATTACCAGAACCCTCTCTGGATTTTCGTGCATCAACATTGCGGGATGAACGAGCATCTCGTGATAGAAGGTTTCGTCCTTCTCAGTAAGCTGAATTTTGCCATCTAAAACGAGCATCTTTCCGAAGCTTTTGGTTTCAAAAATCTGAATGTGCTGAACACCTTTAAACTCGTAGAGGATTTTTTCAACCTCTATCAGCAGTCCAGAGCCGTTGTATCTCTCCACAAACTCCATGCTCTAAGTTCGTTCAGAGTTTAAATACCTTGCATTCGAGCGGTATGAACCTTACGTTTTCCGAAACTCTCAGCAAAGCTCTGTGTAATTCTGCAATCTTATCTGAATCTCCGTAAACGACGAGGCTGTTTATGCAGTAGTCTTCAACGTGGATGTGAGAAAATGTGCTCACGACATCCTTAAACTCCTCCACGGCACTCAAGTCCTTAACTCCCTTCGTAACAACCGTTATCATTCCACAGCATCTGTGTTTTACCGTATAGTGAGCATGCTCAGCCAAATAGAGCCTCAAAGCCTCTCTAACAATTTCTGACCTCGATACTCCCAATTTTTCAGCCAAATCGTCCAAAGCCTTAGCCAAGTCCTCAGGAATCGAAACTCCGAACCTCCTCATCTCAACCACCCTACTAAGTAAAACGTAAACATTACCAAACCTATAACTCCGGATGGGGAGAGATTCAAGGCTAGCGAGATAGTTAAGCCTACTATTGAAGCAATAACGCTGATCAGGACGCTGTAAACAATCAAACCCTTCGATCCCCTCGCAAACTTCATCGCAATTGCACACGGTAGCAATATCAGAACGTGCTGTAGAACAAATCCCACCACCTTCAGCATCGCAACCGTTGAAATCCCCAAAACTGTATAGAAGGCTAAATCGTATAACCTCACGTTAATTCCGGCTAAGGTTGCGCAATCCCTATCGAATCCTATGTGAATCTGCTCTCTGTAGGTCAAAACTGTCACCAAAATGACGAATGCCGTCACAATACTCAAAAACTTCAGATCGCTCCAAGTCACCAAAAGCGGATCGCCCAAAATCATCGCCCAGATGTCAGTTGCAATTTCGTAGTGCGTTATGACGAAATACATAGCCAAAACGCTTGTAGAGGCTGTAAAAGAGACCAAAATAGAGGTAGCTGTGTTCGGCTCAACTCCCCTGTTTATTGCGTAGCCGACTGCATATATTAAGATTAAACCTACCAGAATCGCTGAAATGTAGCTCGGAAAGTAAGCTGAGAGCGGGATGGAGAGCAGAACCGCTAACAGAGCGGTGTGCGATGAAGCAGCTGATAGAAACTGTAGTCTCCTCGCATAGACGAGTGGACTTATTACTCCGTACATGGTTGATGCAAGTATCACCGTGAAGAACCACTTCTCAAGCATAACACCACCAAAGCAAGAATCGCCAAAACCGCAGTATAGCTGGGAGTTTTCTCAGGTTTACTTTCAATCTCGATGTCCTTCAGCTTTTCTGGAATGCTCTTCTTAACAAACGGCGAATCAACGTAAATAACCTTGCTACATTCAACGTTTTCTAAGAGCGACTCGGATTTTGTTGAATTTCTTGTCAAAACGAGGTAATCGACTCTCTTGAAAGTCTTTGGTGTAGTAGGAGCTTCGAACGCGATACCGACTACCTTCAAACCCATCCAAGTTACGGCGTACTGAGCGTAGGGGTAATCGACCAAAGCCGTTCCGTTCAACTTTTTCACCTTCTTTACAATATCTTCAACCTCTTTGCACACATTCTCCGCTCTTTCAATGTAGTTTTCGGAAGGGTTTAGCTTTTGCAACTCCTCAGCCAAAGTCCTTATGAAGACCTTGTAGTTGTACGGATCGTATATCGGCATATGCGGGTTGATCTTACCGCTCTCCGGATACTTCAGGAAGATAATTCCACTAATCTTCGGAATTTCGAAAAGGACTCCCTTTATTTCTCCCCTCTCTTTCATCTCCGCAATTCTGCTTTCGAAGTGTGTATGTGCCGTAGAAATAACAATATCAGCCTTTCTGAGCATCTCAACATCTTTCGGCGTTAGCTCGTAGTCGTGAGAAAAGGCTGGAATTGCGTAAATTGAGTCATTTGGTGCTATAAGCTTAACATCCTCTTTTAGGCTTGGAAACGTCGTAACTATGCTTAAAGCGCTGGCTTTGCATACGAGGAATGGGATGATCATCAAGATCAAGGCTCTCATGGCAAACCTTATGTGCACGATCTGCATATAAGTTTTTAAATGGTGTGCACACTCGAAGTTGTCGATGTCGATGTAATTTTGAACGGGGAGGTAATACTGAAAGACCTAAATCTGAGATTTGAGTCTGGGCTTTACCAGATAATAGGCCCAAACGGAAGTGGTAAAACAACGCTTTTGAGAACGATTTTAGGCTTGATAAAGCCAGTTAAAGGTCATATTCTGCTGAACGGCGAAGATATAACTGGAAAACCAGAGAAAGTCGGTTACAGGGTGGGATATATGCCCCAACTCTCAGAAGATGTTGGAATTCCTTTAACAGCTTTTGAGATAGTTTTGGATTCACTACTACTGCACAGAAAGAGGTTTCCGAGATTTGCTAAAAGTAACGACATCAAAAAGGTTGAAGAAACCCTTAGACTCGTTCATCTCCCGAAAGAGGAGTGGAACAAGCCTTTTAATGAATTGAGTGGTGGTGAAAGGCAAAGGGTGTTGTTAGCCAGAGCTTTGGTTTACGATCCTGAAGTTCTGCTTTTAGATGAGCCTCTTTCAGCAATAGATCCCGTAGGAAAGGTTGAGTTTGTGGAGCTTATCGGAAGTTTGGCTAAGGACAAACTCGTAATTCTGACTTCACACGACCCGATTTTATTTTTAAAATACACAAACGAGATCGTAGTCCTGAACAGAACGTTTTACACCGTAGGCGATCCAGAAGAAGTTTTGACGCTCGAAATTCTCAGCAGGGTGTACGGAGAGTCGGCTGTAAAGTTGGAGGAGCATGTGCACATAAGCGATGCTCACTGAAAAGGTTATCAAGTGTTGCGAGTTGTGCCTTGCATGGAGTTCAACGATTACGACTTCTTCGTCCAGCATGCGGATATAAACCTCTACTACGCAACGAAGTTCAAAGCGATCGATATAGCTTTTTACATCGTGGGAAACGACGGAACTGACCTTTTGCTCGTTCCAGATATGGAGAAGGAAAGGGCTGTTAGGGAGAGCAGGGTTAAGGAGATTGCAGGTTTTGGCGATTTAGGTTATCACGATCTCAGAAGGGAGTTTAAGGATTCGAGAAGGGCTCAAGCGGAGATGCTGATAAGGTTGCTTAAAACCCATAAGGCTAAGAGGGTTGGAGTTCCTACGAACTTCCCAGCGTACTTGGCGATTCCTCTCGCTCAAGCTTTCGACGTGAAAGTTGTTAAGAGTCCGTTTCTCAGGATGAGGGCCGTTAAGACTCAAGAGGAAATAGAGTTCATAAGGGATACGAGCAGAGCGATAATATCCGCTTTTGAATTTGCTCTCAAGCTTTTGAGAAGGGAGAAAAGCTGTGATAGAATAAGAGAGAGAATTGAGAACTATCTGTACCTCAAGGGTTACTTGGCAACGGATACTATAGTTTCTTCTGGCAAACTTTCAGCAATCCCCCATGCGAGTGGTGGAGTTGTCGAAGATCACGTGGTGATAGATATATTTCCGAAGAGCAGGAAGCACTACTACTATTCGGACTTCACGAGGACCGTTATTGTAAACCGCAACGATAAGATTGAGGAGATGCTCAACGCAGTTATAGAGGCTCAGGAGAAGGCTATTTCAGTAATCAGAGAGGGGATTACCGCTAAAGATGTTCACTACACTGTGTGCGATGTCCTTGAAAGTTACGGCTACAAAACTCTAAGGCAGAAAGCCAATGAAGGATTTATACATTCAACTGGGCACGGGGTTGGCTTGGAAATTCACGAAGATCCGAGGATATTTGAGAACGAGACTGTTTTAAAGTCTGGAATGGTTTTCACGGTTGAACCCGGTTTGTATTACAAGGATGTCGGCGGTGTGAGGGTAGAGGATGTCGTAGTTGTTAGAAAGAACGGCTGTGAAATTTTAACCGAGTATCCCAAGCGAATATACTTGAAATAAATATCATTCGCAAACTCCGATGAGCTTTAATTCGATCTGACCTTCTTTTATACTTTCGTTGGTATTTGTTGAAATCAGCAAGCCGGAGAAACTCAAGTTTAGGCTCTCGTTTCTGCCTATGCTGGGACTGCGCAAGGTCAGGCTTTCAGACTCCTTCAGAACCTTCCTGTACGTTTTGCAATCGTTTTCAAAGCATACCTTCAAAATCAGCAGTGAAGATTCGTTGATCA
>CAYMRE010000071.1:0-4895 GCA_964392755.1 uncultured archaeon | reverse complement strand
TACTACGGTGAGGACAAGGAGATGAAACCAAGATACAGAATCTCGTGGCTCTTGCCAACTATAGCAATGTTCGACTTGGAGATAGCTCAAAAAGCGGACAAAGCCTTGGCGATGTTCGTAGGGTGATAAGATGTTCCTGATGATTACGTTAATTTCTGCAGGATTCTTATGCTTCTTGGGTTTAGGTTGGAGAACTATCGCAGGATACAGATTGATTAAAGCGTTGTGCGAGGGAGTTCTCAGAAAAGAGGATACAAAAACGATAGAAGATAAGATTGCTGTAAGAAGTAGGATGCTTAAAGCTTACGAAAAGCTTACGTCGATCGTAGTAGCTTCGGTATTCCTTTCGGAGCTTGAAAGACAGAGGTTTGCGATCGATGTCGGATACACAACACTATTCCTCGTAACGCTAACTTTCTTAGCTCTTCCAACAGTTGGAATTCTCGTTTGGTCTGCATTCTTCGGTGCGACGCTATTCATGTTGATACTTTGGCTGTTCAGATTTTCTGCGGTTAAAGCCTTTGCAGAGGCTTTTGGGAGGTGAGAGATATGATATACGGAGTGTTTATAAATATACCAGAAAAGTATGCTAAGCTTGAGGATGATGTAAGGAAGACGATAGGATACGGAATTGCGGACGGAGACGTTCTAACTTTTACCGAAGCGAAGTACAAAGGGGACAAAGCATTCGTAATGCTCGTTAGAAGCAGAAGATCCGCACTAAAGGTAGTCAGCGACTTCAAGAAGTATCCAATACATGCAAGGATTATAGAAATAGAAGGAAAAGGAGATTGAATTTACTAATGTTTTTAATTTCTAAATTTAAAGTTATTGAAAATTTTAATTTCAAATAAAATTTTTATAGGCTTTATTCAGAAAAATCTCTGATAATATCGGTTATTTCAGACAAAAAGCTTATATTACGTTATTAATTAATTTAATAAACTCAGAGGTGGTGTAAAATGGTGGAGGAGGTTGTTAGAAACGGTAGTAGAATGGAAGAACTTCAAGACGAGCTTAGAAGCATATTAGGTGAGATAGAATACCTCAGAAACCAAGTATCAGCTGTGGATGCGATGATCTCAGATTTGAGGTCAGTTGACACAACCCTAACCTACATAAAAGAAAAGGGGAAGGGAAGGGCGATATACATACCTCTCGGCTCGGGAATTGCGATTAAGGGTAAGATAGAAGATGTAAACGATCTCATAATGGATGTCGGCGCAGGAATAGTCATCGGAGCAAACATAGACGAAGTTAAAGATGAAATCGAGAGAAGAATAAACACTCTGATGAACTTAAGGTTGACACTACTCAGAAGGATTGAGGAAGATAGCAGAAAGGTAAACAAGCTTTTGGAAGAGATCAGAAAGCTTGGAGAACATCTGAAGGGATCGCAATGAATTCTTATTTCTTCGATCGAGAAAAGTTCTCTCTAAGAGAAACGCTTGCAAAATACGAAGCAAAGCTAATGGAAATAGAGAACGCTAAAACTATCCTAAAGAAAAAACCGAAGAGGGTATTCAGAATTGTAGGAAGTCTCATTTTCGAGATCGATTTGAAGGAAGCTGAAGAATTTTTAAGGAAGTCCGAAATAATTGTAAGATCGCAGATCGACAAGCTTAAAAATGAAATTTCCAAACTTGAAAGATCTCGGTGATAGTATGTTTCTAAAAAGAAGGCACCTTGAGATTTTAAAGACTTTGATGGAGAAGAAAGATGTAAAGAATCTTTATCCAGAGGACTTTAAGACGAGAGTCCTTGAGTTGTTCATTCTTGGTTTCGTCGATTTTGAAGATGGAGAAGTGAAGTTAACCCAAGCGGGTAGGAAACTTGGAAGAGTTGTGGAAAAACTGGATGTCGATAGATTGCCTGAAATTTTCGCAGATACTGAGATTGTTAAGATAATACAGTTAGGTGTAGAAACCGATTATTTACCGAAAGAATGGATGAAAAAGCTTGAAGAGAGGCAGATGGCAACAAACGGAAAAATAAACGAGATTGGAAGAGAAATACTGAGTATATACCGAACAACGCATCCCCTACTCTACCTCACAAAGGAGATAGTCAATTTTATAGACGGAATGCCGAAAATAGGGGAATTTGAAGAGCTTGTAGCTTACAAGAACACGCTCGGTTACGGAGACAATATCATCAATGCTCTGCAGGCTATGAGGATGCTCTTAATATCACCCCAAACAGACGGCAAAGCTTTCACAACGACGAAAGCACTTGAGTTAGCTCTTAAAGTCGCTAAATACACCGACTTTGAAAAACCGATCGTATTGAAGGCAAAGGACGTCAGACTTCTGAAGAGAGGAAAAGGTAGCAATTCCCTTGAAGAGATGGGTCTATGGGACGGTAACGTTACAGATTTGGGTAGATCAGCGTTGGAAACCTATGAAGCGATCGGTGTCGTTGAAGAAAGACTTTATCCCATGTATCTGCTTGAAGACGAGATAGAGGTTATCAACGCTGTAAGGGAAATCGAGAGAATCAACAGACACACACCTGACATGCTTCCAACGTATTCCGAGATAGAGAAAAGGGTGAGGGTGGGTGACTTGGGAGCGATTTTGCACATACTCGAATCGAAGGAGCTAATAGAAAGGAGATTTGTAAAGGGTAAGGATACGTATTGGACTACCAAGTGGAGCTGGATCGTGGACTACGGTGAATTTACGGTCGATGGAGTTAAGGCTTTGACGTATTCGATAAGTGGAGATGTCCCGATATTCGAATGGGTTAGGAAGGCTAAGGAGGAAAACCTCGTTAAGGGCGGAATCACCAAAAAAGGTAGATCTATTTTGGATTTCACCAAAGGTATCGATAGAAAACCGTATCTAACAAAGTTTGACGTAGCCATCTTGATCAAGATGCCGAAGAGGTTCGTTATCAAAGATTACTTGATTCAATCGGTCGTGGATTACGTGAAGTGCGATGAGAAGGAAATCGTTAGGGCGATAGGAGAGTGCGAGGCTAAGGGTTGGGTTGAAGAACTTCAAAACAAAACGGTTAGACTGACCAAACTTGGAAAAGCTTTGAAAGAAGCTATAAGCTACGCCAAAACGAGAGAACTCTTATCAACAAAATTTGCAGTAACACCCACAACCTACAATGTTCTGAAGGTAATCTACGAAAACTTAGATGTCTTCAACAAGATTTGGAAGGAAAGCAGAGAGATCAAGAATTACAAGCAGGATGAGGTCGATTTTATAAAGAAAAGACTCAGTTTGAGTGAAGATGAGATAAAGAAGGCTCTGACAATTCTAAGGGTTACGGGATTCATCGGAAAGAAGAGTCTAACAAAGGCGGGGAGGTTGCTCGTCAGAGCTTACCTTTAATTTTTGTTTTGTGGTGTGAAAAAGTTTATTAATTGACTCCTAATGCTAAGCCTTATGGCGAGAAGAAGAGCAAGGGTAAAGGACAAGTGGAGTCAGAAGAAGTGGTATACGCTCATCGCTCCCGAATACTTCGGTCTGGCTGAGATTGGAGAAACACCAGCAGACGATCCGAGCAAAGTGATAAACAGAACAGTTGAAGTTACTTTAGCGGAATTAACAAACGATTATTCAAATCAGAACCCATACAAGAAGCTGATATTCAAGGTTTACAGGGTCTCTGGCGACAACGCCTATACAAAGTTCCATCGCTTTGAGATGATGAGAGAATACATCAACAGCTTGATAAGGAGGAGGACGAGCAAGATCGATGACGTTATCGATGTTACAACGGCTGATGGCTACGTTTTAAGGGTTAAGCCAGTCGCTTTCACCGTCAAGAGATGCAAGACTTCTCAGAAGAGCGCTATCAGGAAGATAATGAGAGAGATTATCATCAACAACGCAAGCCAGAAGAACTTCGTCCAGTTCTTGCAGGAGTGCATACTTGGCAGGATTCCGTCGGAAATCTACAAGAACGCAAAGAAGATATACCCGCTGAGGAGGGTTGAAATAAGAAAGATCGAGTTATTGGCAGAGCCGAAGCAGGTTGAAGTTGAACAGCCACAGCAGGCTGAAGCTGTAGCTTCTTAACATGTTTTCAGAAGATTTTGAAAAATTCGTTCTCAAGTTGAATTATCCAAAGCACTGCATTTTTTGCGAGGGTCTCGACTTATCCATTGAAGAGCCTAAGCACCATCCATCTTACGAGATAACCACAGCCTGCAACCTAAACTGCATATACTGCTACTCCAAGGTTGCCGTGAAGAGAGGGACAGCCCCCAAGGAGGGATACTACGGCGATTTGAATCCTAAAGCTATTACCATCTCGCAGTATGGAGAGCCGTTGTTGGCTGGGGTAGACAAGGTAGCGAAAATAATTGAGAAGTTGAGAGAGATTTTTGGAGATGTTAGAATCGACCTGCAGACGAATGGAACGATTGATTTCACGGATTTGGACGGTTTGATAGACATTGCGATGGTCAGCTTGGACGTAGCAAATCCTGAGAGCTACAAGATCGTTACTGGAAAGGACAAATTCCACGACGTTCTCGAAAATGTTGAAAATGCGGTGAATATGGACTGCATTTTAACCGTCAGGTCTGTTTTTCTTCCAAACTTTAACGATTCCGAGCTTGTAAAGCTAGCCAAAATTTTGGGCGAGATAGGCGTCGATGAGCACTTCATTCAACCTTGTTCGGTCTATAACGACTGTTTGGACGATCTGCTCTCCGTCGGTTTTGATGTCGAGAGATCAAACGTTCTCTTAGAATACCTCAAGGTCGTTTACGATTGTAGCGAGTTTGTGAATGTGGTCATTCCGGGATGTATAAAGGTCGTTTTGGATGAAATATTGAAGCAGTTAGACGATTTGAGCGATTTAAAGTTTGTCAGGAGAAACTCGATTGCAAGAGAACCGCCAAAGATTAGGAGGGAGTGGAGGTTTGTAATCGA
>CAYMRE010000070.1:0-4933 GCA_964392755.1 uncultured archaeon | reverse complement strand
ACATCATCGAAAGCGTATACTCTCTCCGAAGGGGACGTCTCGACACCGCCTGTAGCCCCAAGTTCGCAAGTGGCTTCATTGAGGGCTTGCGCCCACTCAGCCCCCTCATCCCGCTTGGGGCAATTGATAGTACGTTTTGATGCTATTAAAGTTTCTCGATCAACCTCTTATAATTCTCCTCAACCCTCTTCCTAACTTCATCGTAGATGTTGTTCCCTCTGAAATCGATTGCAACTATGCAGGGCAACTTTTCAACCTCGAAAACCCATACAGCTTCAGGAATACCCAAATCGAGCCAATGCACGGTCTTAACCTTCCTTATAGCCTTACTTGCTAAGGCACCACATCCACCAGTGTAGGCTAAGTACACCCCCTTTCCCCTAAAATCGACATCCATTCCCCCCTTCCCAATTACCGCTATGCATTCAACGTATTTTAGAAGTTCTTTCGTCGTTTCGTTCATTCTGGCAGATGTTGTAGGTCCGGCGGAGATAACTTCCCAGCCTTCATCGGTTTTCTTCACTACCGGTCCGCAGTGGTAGATAACCGCTCCGTTTACTTCAAACGGCAAATCTTTTCCTTCCCTCAAGCATTCGAGAATTCTGATGTGTGCAGAGTCTCTTGCGGTGATTATCTCACCGCTGATATAAACAACCTCTCCAACCTTCAGCCTTTCCAAATCCTCTCTACTTACCGGAGTCCTCAACTCCATGCTATCACCTCAAAACCGCAAAAGCTCTTCTATTAGCCCAGCACTGAATGTTTACAGCCACAGGCAGAGAGGCGGTATGACAGTAACCGATTTCGCTCAAAACCGCTAAAGCTGTAAACTTACCACCCATTCCCATAGCACCAATCCCCAATTCGTTCACAGCTTCGAGTATCTCAAGCTCGAAATCGTTCATCTTCGTAACGTCTCTCAGCAAAGCCTTCTTAGCTAACTTCGCACATCCGTCGAATGTTGAACCTATACCCAATCCTATGAATATCGGTGGGCACGGCTTACCCATAGCGTTCTTCACAACTTCGATCACGAACCTCTTTATCTTATTCACATCGTGAGGTAGCATCATCTTCAAAGCTGAACAGTTTTCACTGCCAGCACCTTTCGGCATCACCGCAATCTTAAGCTCGTCTCCTTCAACGAGATCGATGTCTACGATCGGCATATACTTCCCCACGTTGTTTCCCGGATTTTCTCTTGTTATCGGATGTACGGCATTCGGTCTCAACGGAATTTCAGCTGTAGCTCTTTTAACTCCTTCAATTATCGCCGATTTCAGATCAAAATCCAAGCAAAGTTCTCTTCCAAGCTCAACAAAAACTATCGGCAAACCCGTGTCTTGACACATCGGAATTTTCTTAGCTTTAGCGTATTCGACATTCTCAAGGATGTTCTTCAGATTCATCTTTGCAATCTCGCTCTCTTCGTTCTCGTAAGCGTATTTAATTGCATTTAAAACGTCCTCACTCAACTCAGTTTCAGCCTTTCTGAAAAGCTCTACTATTGTCTCAACGACTTCTTCGTATTCCATGAATTCCGTGTTTCGTAGGGAATATTAAGATTTCAAAAGTTTGATATATACCGAGTTCAACGGCATTCGTGGACTACATCAGCTACTTCGTTACAGCCTTTACAACGATATTCGTAATAGTCGATCCCCCCGGAAACATACCCTTCTTTATAGCTTTAACTGAGAGGTTCGGTGAAATGGAGAGGGACA
Organism: uncultured archaeon; assembly: GCA_964392755.1. Lineage (GTDB taxonomy): Archaea > Halobacteriota > Archaeoglobi > Archaeoglobales > Archaeoglobaceae > Archaeoglobus_B. The sequence goes on along the minus strand of CAYMRE010000070.1, from coordinate 3,209 downwards.
GGGTTTCAAAAAAATCCACTTTAATAGCCTGTGCTCTTCTAATAATCGTAGCTCTGAGTGGAGATGTACTCCTGAGGTTCTTCCACATATCTATAGAGAGTTTGAAGGTTGCTGGTGGAATACTACTCTTCGTGATTGCAGTTGACATACTCTTAGGTGGTGCGAGGAAGGAGTTCTACGCTAAGAGGAGTTTGAAGCATATAGACGTTGATTCACTCGCTGTTTTTCCCATAGCATTACCACTCTATACAGGTCCCGGAGCTATAACCGCCACAATCGTTTTGAGTGCGGAATCTTGGGATGTCTTATCCAAAGTTCTACTCGTATCTTCGATAGTTTTGGTTTACGTAATAGTCAGGTTAACGCACATCTACAGTGAGATCATAATTAAAGTGCTCGGAAAGAGCGGATCAGATATAGTGGCGAGGGTTATGGCGATATTCTTAGCGGCGATAGGAGTTGAGTACGTTTTTTCAGGATTGGAAAGCGAGATTGCGAAAATTGTTGGGATTATTAGGACTTGAGTACCTTAAGAATGTATTCCATTATGTGATCGGGAAGGATTATATCATCCTTAACTACCTTCACCTCTCCAAAACTCGGTTCTACATACTCCGTTGCTTTAACAACCCTTACAAACCTCTTAGTTTCTCCATTATCCTCTCTTAAAAGTTCGATCACAACTGGGAAGAATGCATACATGCTCGTTTCCGTATGAATATCGTGAGCGTTCTTAACGAGTGTAAAAATACCGGAAGCGTCTTTCTCCTCCATCTTAACCAGAGCACTTCTCAAGAAGTGGATAACCCTCTGAAGGTTGTGGTAGAGCAGTAAGCCCGTTAAAGAATCTAATATTACGAGGCTCTTACCGTTCATACTGTCTAAGAGTCTTGAGATACCGAGATTTACCTCGTTTAAGTTTAAGGGGTTGCTGATGACAATATCCCTCGGATGAAACTTAACGTGCGCCCACGTATGCGTATCTATTATCCAAATTTCATCGTTCATCAGAATCTTTCTCAAAGCCCTTGCGCTCCTCGTAGTTGTAACCCATATCACGTTTTTGAAATCCCTAATGATCTTCTTCAAAAGTATTGTCTTTCCCGCTCCGGGAACACCTGACAGCAGTATCTCACCCATTCGGAACACCTTTAACTATTTTTGAACGATTGATGACCGCTGATTCCTTCCTAAAGGGGGGGGGGGCGAAGGATGTCGATTTTCGGTTGGAAATCACACACAGTTTAGGTAATTTTCGAAATTTAAAATTTTTCCATAAATCTCGTCAACCTTCTCAAAAACTCATCGATGTTACCATCGGATGTCGCGTAGCTAATTCTGACGTAGTCCCTATAACTCCCGAAAGCCTCTCCCGGGGTTACCGCAACGTATTCTTCTTCCAAAAATCTTTCGGCAAATCTTGTACCGTCTCCAACATTCATGAAGACGTAGAAAGCTCCTTTCGGATAGACGTAGTCTATTCCGAGTTCGTTCAAACCTTCGATTATCCTATCCCTTCTCCTCCTAAATGCCTTGACCATCTCACAAACACAGCTCTGATCTCCTTTCAAAGCTGTAACTCCAGCGTATTGAACGAATGATGTCGGATGGCTTATGGAGTGTGACTGAATTTTGTTCATAGCCTTGATAATCTCTTCGCTCGCAACCGCATAGCCCAATCGCCATCCCGTCATCGAATAAGCCTTTGAAAATCCGTTTATCGTTATCGTCCTCTCAAACATTCCGTCAAAGCTTGCTATGCTGTAATGCCTTCCCTCGTAGATGATTTTCTCGTAAATTTCATCGGATAGAACGTAAAAGTCGTGATCTTGAGCTAAATCTGCAACCTTCTTCAAAAAGCTCTTCGGATAGACTACTCCAGTGGGATTGTTGGGTGTGTTTATTACGATCATCTTGGTTTTGGAAGTTATATACTCTTCAATCGGAGCATCCTCAAAACTATCATCGTGTTTTACCCAGATGGGCTTTGCATTCGCCATTATCACGTTAGCCTCATAACTTACCCAAGCGGGATCGAGCAAAATTACCTCGTCACCCTCATCCAACAAAGCCTGCATAGCCAAGAATATTGCGTATTTAGCCCCAGCTGTAACTATGACGTTCTCAGGCTTTGCGGGAATTCCGTTTTCTTTGTTGACCTTTTCAGCTATTGCCTCCAAAAGCTCCGGGATTCCCTTCGTAGGTGTGTAGAAGTGTTTGCCTTCATGCAAAGCCTTTACAGCGGATTCCACTATGTGCTGAGGAGTTCTGAAGTCCGGCTCCCCAGCACTCATGTTAACAACTGGCTTACCCTGCTTAGCGAGTTCTTTGGCTAAAGCGGAAATTTTTAAAGTTGCGGAAGGCTTTATCTGGCTAAGCCTGTTCCTCATACTCTCTCAATCTCCTTACAAGCTTAACCGCCGCTTCAACAGCCCTCTTGGCGTAATCGACCCTCTCCTGTGCGGCAATCCTTCCCATCCCCGGTCCGCTTATACCTAACGTTACGGGCTTTCCGTATTCCAAGCTCAAATCCATTATTTTCCTTGCCGCATGCTGGGCAACAACCTCATCGTGTTCAGTTTCACCCTCAATAACACAACCTATTGCAACAACCGCATCAACCCTACCCTTCTCAAGCATCTTTTTCACGGCTAAAGGAATGTCGAAAGCTCCGGGAACCCTGATTACTTCGGTTATCTCCGCCCCCAAAAATTCAGCATGCTCTTTTGCAAGTATTTCCATCATGTACGTTATGTCCCTGTTGAACTCCGAAACGACCATTCCGAGCTTTATCTTCTCCATGGAAATCCCTCAGATAGCCTTAACAACCTTCCTTAAAGCTGGGGGTCTGGGTTTCATCAGAATCCTGTTCCCGCATCTCGGACACTGGATGATGTTTCTAACCAAGTCTACATCTACCTCTTCACCGCACACGAGGCAGATGTACATGCTGTTCACCTCTCAAGGGACTTCTCGAATGATTGGGCTATGGTGGTTGAAGGGACGTAACAGCCCCCGGCAAACTTGTAGCCGCAGGCTTTGCACTCCCATATTCCCGATCCCACCCTCTTAACCGCCTTCTTACCACATCTCTTACATACGTACTTCTGCCTCTGCAGTTCCTCGATCTTGATGATCATCCTTCTGACTCTTAATCCGTATCTTGGGCCAAATCTTCCAGCCATCTTGACCTTCTTTGTTCTCGCCAT
>CAYMRE010000069.1:0-4941 GCA_964392755.1 uncultured archaeon | reverse complement strand
GGTAATTCCGCAAGCGTAGATGTTCTGAAATCTGTTGAAATTCTGATACCCCGAGGAGATAGGGTGATTAAAAGGGGAGGCAGAATACTCGTCTTCGCAACTTGGGATTGTATAGAGGACTTGGAGGACGTATTCGAATAAGAAACGTATTAAAGGCGATTGCCCCGTTAACAGGTATGTTCGATGTGGTGATAAAGAACGGTCTGTGCTTTGTAAACGGTGAATTTGTTCAGGCTAACATAGGTGTAGAGGGAAACTTAATAGCTTACGTTGGAAAGGACGATATTTGCGGAGACCTCGAAATCGATGCCAGAGAAAAGATAGTCATTCCCGGACTTTTCAACGCTCACACCCACTTAGCCATGACCCTTTTCAGAGGTTATGCGGAGGATTTACCTCTAAAAGATTGGCTTGAAAAGAAGATTTGGAGGGCGGAAAAACTCCTTGAGCCAGAGGACGTTTATTGGGGATCTCTCTTGGGAATTTTGGAGATGCTTAAGACTGGGACCACTGCTTTTAGCGATCTCTACATACACATGGACGAAGTTGCCAAAGCTGTCGGTGAAAGTGGAATTAGAGCGGTTTTAAGCTACGGAATGGCTGATAGAGGTAACAAGGAGAAGGCTGAGCTTGAGTTGAAGATTGGAACTGAATTCATCAAAAACTGGGACAATGCGTTCAACGGTAGAATAAGGGCTATCTTTGGACCACATGCTCCATACACGTGCACTCCCGAATTTTTGAGCGAAGTTAAAAACGTTGCGAGGGAGCTAAACACGTACGTTCACATTCATGTAGCTGAGACTAAATGGGAGGTTGAGCACATTAAATCGGTTTACGGAAAGACTCCCGTAAGGTTGCTTGACGAGATAGGTTTCTTGGACGAGAAAACGGTTATAGCTCATGCAATCTGGCTTGACGATGATGAGATGAGAATTTTGAAGGACAGAAATGTAAGTGTAGTTCACTGCCCCATCAGTAACCTCAAATTGGCTTCCGGAATTGCAAGGGTTAAGGATATGCACGATTTGGGGATAAACGTTTGCTTGGGAACTGACGGAGCATCATCGAACAACACGTACAACCTCTTCGAGGAGATAAAGATGACTTCACTACTTCAAAAGGTGATAACTGGGAGAGCTGACGCTTTAAAAGCCAAGGATATTCTGAAGATGGCTACCGAAAACGGATACAGAGCTTACGGAATTAAAGGCGGTAAACTTGAGAAAGGATATCTTGCAGACATTGTCTTAATAGACAGAAGAAGGCATAACTACTGCCCGGTGTACGATCCCCTTCACAGCTTGGTTTACGCAAGCTACGGCTGTGAGGTTACCCACGTTATAATTGATGGGGAACTGATAGTTGAGGACAGCATAGTCCTAACGCTCGATGAGGACAAGATAATAGACAAAGTTGAGAGCTTAAAGGAGAAATTTGAAGAGAGTTAGACTGGAACAAACTTCGTTCCATAGTATATTATCCCTTCCTCTCCATCCTCTCCAAATTTCCTAAAGACCGCTTTGACTCTCATCCCCTCATACACATCCTCTGGCTTACAATCGAGCGGTGCAGTAATTTTTGCTCCTTCGTCCAACTCTATCAAAGCGACCACGTACGGTTTTGACATCCAAAAGTTCTCTACACCATCGTGAACAACACTCCAGCTTAGAACCTTTCCATAACCGCTGAACTGAACTTCCTTAACTTTCCCCTTCCTCCTGCACTTCGGACAGAGGTTTCTTGGGGGGTAGTAGTAGCTTCCACAGTTCTCGCAGTAGCTACCGATCAGGTTGTATCTGTACCTTATCTTCCTCCAAAACTTGGGCAACATAAACATCACCTCGAAAAGATTGTAACGACTGCAGTTCCACCCGTTCCACCTATATTCAGACTCAAACCAATTTCAGCATCAACCTGCCTCTTTCCTGCATCTCCTCTCAACTGCAGAACTATTTCAACGGCTTGCCTAACTCCAGTCGCACCTACCGCATGTCCAAAAGCCTTCAACCCGCCTGAAGGATTTACTGGCAAATCCCCATCCAAAGCGGTAACCCCCTCTCTAATAAGCTCCGCCCCTTTTCCTTTCTCAACGAATCCCAAATCCTCGTAAGCCATTATCTCAGCTATTGTGAAAGAGTCGTGAACCTCTGCAACATCAACATCCTTCGGATCGATTTTCGCAATCTTGTAAGCCTGCCTTGAGGCTTGAACAACTGCATCCATTACCGTTATATCCCTTCTGCTGTGCAGGGCTATGTAATCGCTAGCTTGGGTGCAAGCTTTGATGTAAACGGGTGTATCCGTGTAATCCTTGGCAACATCCTCACTCGCCAAGATTACAACGGAAGCTCCGTCGCATATCGGTGCACAATCGAAGAGTTTCAATGGTTCCGCGATGTAAGGAGAGTTGAGAGCAGTATCCAAGCTTATCTCCCTCTTAAACATAGCCTTTGGATTCAGCGTTGCATTCTTGTGATTCTTAACGCTCACCATCGCCAAATCTTCCTCCTTAGTTCCGTATCTTTTCATGTGAGCCCTTGCAATCATTGCATACAGTGCAGGCAGATTGGCACCGTTGAAAACCTCCCATTCGACATCGGCAGAACTCGACAAAATTTCCATTGCATTTGGGACGTCTGTAACCTTCTCAGCACCAGCAGCGATTACTATGTCGTGCATTCCCGATGCAACAGCCATGTATGCCTGTCTAAGTGCAACTCCACCGCTCGCATCTCCAGCCTCAACTCTGATACATGGAATATGCAAATCAGCCAAGCCCGAATAATCCGCTATAAGAGAAGCTATGTGCTCCTGACCTATGTACCTACCGGCACTCATGTTTCCAGCGTAAACAGCTTCTATCTCTCTCCCTTCCAAACCAGCATCCTCCAAAGCTTCGACACCTGCGGAAATTACAATGTCCCTGAATCCCATCTCCCAAAGCTCCCCAAACTTTGAGCATCCCACACCTATTACGGCAACCCTCCTCATAACATCACCCGAACCTTATCTTCCTCCTCAACTTGACGTACATACCGTAATCGACGTACTCACAACTCTTTATCTTTTCAAAGACAGTCGGATTTCTCTCAAAATCTTCTATTTTATCAGTTACAATGAAGGAGAATGCATCGCTACCAGCACCACTTCCGAAGGATGTGAGCAGGATTCTATCTCCGGGTTTCGCAACATCCAAAACGGATGCAAGCCCTATCATGGATGAACCCGAGTATGTGTTACCTATGTAGGGAACGACCAAACCTTGCTTAACCTGCTCCTTCGTAAATCCGAGCATCTTTGCAACCCTCATCGGAAACTTACCGTTTGGCTGATGAAATACGGCATAAGCAAAATCCGAAGGTTTCAATCCAAGTTTATCAAGCAATCCCTGCGTTGCACCGACTATATGCCTAAAGTAAGCCGGTTGCCCTGTAAATCTTCCACCGTGCGAAGGGTAGGGCTGTCCCTCTCTCCTCCAGAAATCGGGTGTGTCACTTGCAAAGGAGAAAGTTCCTTCAATCTCCGCTATGCAATCCTTGCCTATTATGAAGCATGCTCCCCCCGCTCCAGCCGTATATTCCAACGGATCACCGGGTCTGCTTTGACTCGTATCTGCACCTATCGCAATCCCATACTCTATCATCCCAGCCTTAACCATCGCATAACAGATTTGCATCGCTGTTGTCCCAGCTTTGCATGCGAATTCCAAATCTGCGCAGAAGTAGTCGTTTCCCACACCCAAAGCTTCGGCAACTATCGTTCCAGTCGGTTTCACTGCATAGGGATGAGACTCGCTACCTACAAAGACCGCACCAATTTTCTTCGGATCTATCTTGGCTCTCTTTAAAGCTTCTCTTCCGGCTTCCACAGCTATCGTAGCGGTATCTTCATCGAAACTCGGAACGGATTTTTGTTCAACACCCAAACCGTTCTTTATAACTTCCGCATTCTCTCCCCAAATTCTGGCTATTTCCTCAACCTTAATCCTGTATCTCGGAATGTACGTTCCGTAGGAGACTATTCCCACCATCACTCAACACCCCTCAACCTATCTACAACATCCTCCATGGGTAGGTTGGTAACGATCAATCCAACTTTGTCAGCCTCAGCCAACTTGACGGCAATATCATCCACCTTTTTCAATCCATGCAGAACTACTACACTCGGCTTCAAATTCGCGACTCTAACCGCTACCATCGGAGACCTTCCGGTTGAGACTTTCGTAAAGATGAGAGCTCTTTCGCTCGTGTAACCGTAGAGCTTGTAGAAATCGTAAGCGTTGAGTGTTAGAATTGCCTTTATGCTGTCAACTATTGTATACCCGTTAACTACCTTATCCGTTTCGACTATAACACTACCCTCAAGCAGATCAACTAGCTCCTTAAACTTTAGAGATTTCGTGAACTCCTTCATATCTATGATCGCATCCAAGTTGATCCCACTTATAAGGTCTCTGTACTTTGAGATGGTCTTGTAGCCCCTATCCCTGTCTATCTCGAAAAGTGCCGTTATTACCTTCCTAACGAAGCTTATACCGGGCGATTTTCTCCTATCGCTCTCATAATCGCTTATTACGGATGGAGATATACCCAATCTATCCGCAAGCTCCTTTTGAGAAACTTCGAATATTCTTCTCCACTTCCTCAGAGCTTTGCCGGGATTATCGGAAAAGACAATTTCACCCGATATTTTGTCCCTCAAAACATCGATTACGTGATCCATGAATCGAAGTGAATTGAGAACTTATAAATCTAACGAAATTGAATACGTCTATTGACGTTTAGAAATCGCCGAATAAAATAAAAGGGATAATTACTCACAAACGTCAACCCAAATGGCGCCGTTTGGACAAGCTTCAACGCACGAGCAACATTCCTGACAATCCTCTGGTCTCGCAGGGTAGGCTTTTCCGTCTTCTCCTATCTCGTATACTTCACC
>CAYMRE010000068.1:0-4963 GCA_964392755.1 uncultured archaeon | reverse complement strand
GGTAGGGATAGTCAAGCTGGGAGCAATCGGAACTGCGGTGTTATTGGAATACTGCTTAAACGAGATAGCGAGGAGAGAAGACATTGAGACGTTTGTGATCTCATCTGGATCGAAGATAAAGCCCGAAATACTCGAAGAAATAAGGGACAGGGATTTTGATCTATTAATCGTCACGTGCCCGAATGCCAGTAGGATTCTAAAGCCTGAGAGACTTCAGTTCAAAGCTAAGACCGTAGTCATAACGGATTCAGCTGATAGGGGATGGCTTGAAAGCTTAGAGTGCGGGTATATCGTGGTCAAAGCGGATGCAATGATAGGAGCAAGGAGAGAATTTCTCGATCCGACGGAGATGGTTATATTCAACTCTGACGTTTTGAGGGTTTTGGCTGGGACAGGTGTGATCAGATTGATCCAATTCGAGATAAACAAAGCTCTAAAGGAGAAAGACTACCTACCCAAGATAATTGTAGACTGTGAAAAGGCGATGGAATACGCCCACTTCAGCAATCCATACGCTAAAGCTAAAGCCATGGCTGGATTCTTGATTGCTGAAAAGGTTTCCGAGATTACGGTGAAAGCCTGCTTCTTCGAGAAAGATGTGGAGAAGTTCATTACCCTCTGCGCAACAGCCCACGAAATGATGAGAGTCGCCAGTCAATTGGTCGATCAGGCTAGAGAAATCGAAAAATACAACGACTCCCTTGTAAGGACTCCACACGCTAAGGATGGATCGATTTTGAAAAAGGTCAAACTCTTGGAAAAGCCGAGTTGATGTAGATGATATTCGTCTTTGAATACACTTGCTGTGCAAATGACTTGAACGGATTGTCCGCTGAAGGATTTTTGATGTTCAAAACCATAATAGAGTCCAAGCTAAAGCCCAAGGCATTTGTCAGGATGGATTTGCCCCTTAATCTACCTAAAACCACAAATTGGAGAGAAGAATTTGTGAGATACCTCGAACAGAATGAATACGCCTTAATCGTAGCCCCAGAAAACGACTGGCTTTTATATGAACTTACAAAAACCGCTGAGAAATACGCTGAAAACTTGGGCAGTAGCTCCAAAGCCATTAAGATCACATCAGACAAGTGGTTGCTTTACAAGAAGCTTAAGAGTAAAGTAAACATGCCAAAAACATCGCTTAAGCCTTTGGATTGCGAGTTTATAGTTAAACCCCGAGTTGGATGCGATGGCGAAGGTATAAAATTTGACAACAAAGTTTTGGATGGTTTTATAGCTCAAGAGTTTGTAAGAGGTGAGAGTGTAAGCGTTAGTCTTTTGGTAGGAGAGGATATAACCGTTTTAAGTACGAATAAACAGATTTTGAACGGATTTAGGTTTACAGGCTTTAGGACACCATATCCACTCAGCAAAGAGGTTTGCGATGAGGCAGTTAGGGCTGTTGAATGTATAAAGGGTTTACACGGTTATGTCGGTGTGGATTTGGTTGTTTCAGATGTACCCTACGTTGTAGATGTAAACGCAAGGCTTACAACTCCCTGTATAGCCTTCAAGGATGTCTACGGTATTGATTTACTTGATATAATATTTAAGAATCATGTTAATCGTTTAAGCTTAAATCTGAAGCCTGTTAAGTCTGTAGCCTTTTATAAAGGCAGAGAGGTGATAAAGTGTTAGTCTACATTTGCACTGGGTGTGGAATAGGCGAAAAGCTCGATGTCAGCAAGTTAACCGAGATAGCTGAGAGTGCTGGAGCTAAAGTCAAGACACACGAATTCTTATGTGGTAAAGAGGGCTTAGAGATGATTAAAAAAGACATCGAAAGCGGAGAGAACAGAATACTCATCTGTGCCTGTTCACCAAGGGCAAAGGATTTCAAGTTTGAAGGTGCAATAGTTGAGAGAGTCAATCTAAGAGAAGGAGTCATCTGGCTCTTTGAAAATCCGCAAAAGCCCGCTGAAGACTATATCAGAATGGGTATTGAAAAGGTTAAAAGAATGGAATTGGTTGAAGAAAAAGAGAACCCCGTAAGCAAAAGTGTTTTGGTGATTGGTGGTGGTATAGCGGGAATAACAGCCTGCATCGAATGTGCCGAAGCTGGTTATCATGCTATTCTGGTGGAGAAGAATCCGTATCTCGGTGGTAGAGTGGCTCAGATGTATAAGTACTTCCCCAAGCTGTGTCCACCGCAATGTGGCTTGGAGATAAACATAAGGCGTATCAAGGAAAATCCGAACGTTACCATTTTCACGAACGCTGAGGTTGAAAGTATAAGTGGAGAGCCGGGTAACTTCGACGTTACCATCAAAATTAATCCGACGTTTGTAAACGAGAACTGCACAGCCTGTGGAGAATGCGTTGAGGTTTGCCCAGTTGAAAGATCGAACGATTTCAACTTTGGAATGGACAAAACCAAAGCGATTTATCTGCCAAACGAGTTTGCCTATCCGTTTAGGTATGTGATCGATGCCGAAGCTTGCAATAGATGTGGAGAATGCGTTAAAGTTTGTAGGTACGATGCGATAAACTTGGATGCTAAACCAGAATTTGTCAGTTTTAAGGTTGGTGCGATAATCGTTGCAACTGGCTGGAAACCTTACGATGCAAGCAAGCTCACCAATTTGGGCTTTGGCAGATATCCAGATGTGATAACCAACGTGATGTTTGAAAGGCTTGCATCGCCTAACGGTCCTACAAAGGGTAAAATCGTAAAATCGAATGGTGAACAACCTAAGAGAATACTCTTCGTTCAATGTGCTGGTTCAAGAGATGAAAACCACTTGCCTTACTGCTCAGCGGTTTGTTGCTTGGCTACGATGAAGCAAGCGATGTATGTGAAGGAGCAGATACCCGATGCAGAGATTTACATAAGCTACATAGACGTGAGAACTATCGGCTTATACGAGGAGTTTTACCGCAAAGTGCTGAGTGAAGGAGTCTATCTGATAAGGGGTAAGGTTGCGGAAATTACGGATATAGCCAAAAGTGACGAAGAGAAAGGTAAGCTAATAGCCAAAATCGAAGATACGCTGAGGGGGGAAGTCATCAGATTGCCTGTTGATATGGTTGTTTTGGCTGTGGGTATGCAACCTAATGAGACTGGACTAAAGCTCAAGTACAGGCAAGGTGAAAACATACCCCTCGACAAATACGGATTTGCAAAGTCGAACTTCGTCTGCTTCCCATACGAAAGCCAGAGAACTGGAATATACACCGCTGGATGCGTTAAGAGACCGATGGACGTTGAAACCACCGTTGAATCCGCCACTGGAGCAGCTTTAAAGGCTATTCAATGCATAGAAAGAGTGGCAAAGGGCTATACCACCTTTCCAAGGAGTTGGGACTTGTCGTATCCAGAGTTCTTCCTACAGAGGTGCACACAGTGTAAGAGGTGCACTGAGGAATGCCCATTCGGTGCGCTTGATGAAGATGAAAAGGGTAATCCGATTTTGAATCCAGCAAGGTGTAGGCGTTGTGGAACTTGTTTTGGAGCTTGTCCAGAGAAGATTATCTCGTTTAAGAATTACACGGTCGATATGATTTCGTCGATGATAAAGGCTATAGACGTGCCAGAGAACGAGCTTAGGATTTTGGTGTTTGCATGTGAGAACGATGCCTATCCAGCATTAGATGTGGCTGGAATAAACAGGCTAAAGACTCACGAATCCATAAGGGTGATTCCAGTCAGATGTCTCGGCAGTGTTAACGTTGTGTTCATAGCAGATGCGATGGCGAGGGGAATAGACGGAGTTTTACTGCTTGGCTGTAAGTACGGTGAAAACTATCAGTGTCACTTCATCAAGGGTAGCGAATTGGCTAACAAAAGGATGGAGAATGTAAGGGAAACGCTTGAGAGGATGTTCTTGGAGCCTGAGAGGGTTAAGCTTGTAGAAGTTGCCATAGACGAGTATCACAAAATACCCAAGATAATCGAGGATTTCGTTAAGGAGATTGAGAAGATTGGATTTAATCCGTATAAGGGCTTCTGAGTAAGGTTGTCAAGTGGAGGTGGTTGTATGAGGAGTTTTTCGGATTTGATGGCGGATGTGATTTTGGAGGATATCTGCTGTTACTGTGGAGCATGTTCAGCCTTCTGCGAAAATATAAGCTATGAGAACGAGTTGCCCGTTGCAAAGGAGTGTTACGACTGCGGAATGTGCTATAACGTTTGTCCAAGAACAGAGCTTAGGCTTGACGACTTGGAAATGACGTTCTTTAATGCTAAGAGGGAAGATGAGCTCTTAGGCTATTACCGTAGCATCGTATGTGGCAGAACTCTCGATGAGAGTATTAAGGCGGTTTGCCAAGACGGAGGTATCACTACAGCTTTCTTGGGCTATCTGCTTGAAAAAGGTGAAGTTGACGCTTGCATAGTCGCTAAGGCTGAAAATTGGATTCCACAGCCTTTGATAGCAAAGAGTAAAGAGGATTTACTGAGTTCAGCTGGTTCAAAGTATACGCAATGTCCAAGCGTTTCCGCTTTGGGTAAGGCTTTAGATGAGGGTTTGAGGGTTGCGGTAGTCGGATTACCGTGTCACATTCAAGCTGTTAGGAAGTTGCAGAGTTCAGGTTACAGATTCAACGGCGAAATCGTGGTTACGATTGGACTGTTCTGCATGGAGACGTTTGATACGGCTAAGTTCTTCGAGTACCTTGAAAGCTTGGGAATTAAGCCGAGTGACGTTAAGAAATTCGACATCAAGAAGGGCAAGTTCATAATCGAGGCTGATGAAAGGAAAGAGATACCGATAAAGGACATGAAACACCTCATCAGAAAAGCCTGCAGAGTCTGTTGCGATTTCTCAGCTGAGCTTGCAGACATAAGCATTGGCAGTGTTGGCTCACCCACGGGTTGGAATACCGTTATAGTTAGAAGTGAAGTTGGTAAGGCTCTGTTTGAGAGCTTTATTAAGGAGTGTGACGTTGAGGTCAAGGAGATCACGGAGAAAGGCTTAAACGCTGTAAGGAAGTTAGCCGAGATGAAGAAGAAGGAAAATGC
>CAYMRE010000067.1:0-5017 GCA_964392755.1 uncultured archaeon | reverse complement strand
TCGCAAAATCATTTAAACATTTTAAGCGGGGGTTGCCGAGTCAGGTCAAAGGCGCGGGATTTAGGGTCCCGTCCCGTAGGGGTTCGAGGGTTCAAATCCCTCCCCCCGCACCACGAATTCATTAAAACAAGCTCCCTGAAATGCTCATGAAGCTTAATCTTCAAGAAGCTTGTATTCCCGTTAAATTCGTCGAGAGTTCATCCAATACTTCGTTAACGGTTGCCATTTATTTATAATCTAAACGACATTCAGTGTTGTTTCGATGAAAAGAAAACTGAAAAACACTCTATTATTAAAGTATTGGAAGGTTTTAACTACTGGCGGAATTCATATCAGTAACCTTACCCAGCCGACGTAAGGTATTCTAAACTTCGCAACACCAACTATCCACTCTTTCTTAACCGGCTCTATATTCCACTCCGGAGCGAGTTGATCTGGAATTGGATTCGCATCTCCCTGAGTTATGTAACCGTCACTCTTCGCTAAAACATTCGAATAGGCTAATATTGTTCTACCGTTCTTCCTTATAAGAATCGGTATGGGATCACCTTTATGGACGTAAGCGATTACTCTGTGAATTATGGGTGTTTTGCTGTTATCACCGTTCGGGTGATAGACTATTACATCACCGTAATCTCCGAACATCTTGTAACCGCTTTTGGAACCATCTATCCAGGTTACAATCTTACCAACCCTATTTAAGCCAAGGAGTATCACCACGTCTCCTTTGTGAATGTGGGGCTCCATACTACAAGATTGGACGGCAACCATGAATGGCCAAGTACCGGTTATCGCAATTCCCACTCCGACGATTACAGCCACTATTGCAATCGTTGATACTATCTCTCTACCAATTCCTTTCCAGTCCATGAACGAAGTTGAAATGTTGAAGTTAAACGTATCGCAAAAGATTATAATCTCCTACCCAATCACCATTCTATGCACGTACTTGGCAGTGAGGGCGAGAAGGCTTTTCTACTTGGTAACGAGGCAATTGCGAGGGGAGCTTTAGAGGCAGGCGTAGACGTTTTTGCCTGTTATCCCGGAACTCCTTCATCCGAAATCGGTGACACCCTTTCAAGGGTTTCAAAACATTTAAAGGACTTCATGCACGTTGAATACTCAACAAATGAGAAGGTCGCTTTTGAAGTGGCAATGGGTGCTTCTTTGGCAGGGAAAAGGGGAATGTGTGCGATGAAACATGTAGGTGTTAATGTTGCAAGTGATGCCCTCTTCAGCTTCGCATATATAGGTGCAGTTGGTGGATTCGTTCTGGTTTCGGCTGACGATCCTTCCATGCACAGCAGTCAGAACGAGCAGGATAATAGGTGGTACGGGTTATCGGCTAAGGTGCCAGTTTTTGAGGCTTCGAACGTTCAGGAACTTAAAGATCTGACAAAGGAGTGTTTCGATATATCTGAAAGATTTGGATTGCCGATCATTCTAAGAACTTACACGAGGCTGAGCCATGCGAGGGGAGTTGTCAAGCTCGGTAGGATTCCAGAGAAGAAGCTTGAAAAGGTCGAATGGGTTGCAAAACCGGAGAGATTTGTCGTTTTACCTTCCAATGCGAGAAAGCTAAAGCTGGAACTCGAAAAAAAGCTGAAGAATCTTCAAGAATTCTTGGAGAAATGGGAGAGGAATTGGGTTGAAGATGGAGATAGGAGACTGGGAATAATAGCGTGCGGTTTGAGCTATTCTTACGTAAAGGATGCTCTAAAGAGATTGAACGTAAATCTGCCGATTCTCAAGCTCTCTTCGGTGCATCCCCTACCCATGAAGAAAATTGAAGATTTCGTTACATCCGTTGAAGGTGTTTTGGTAGTTGAGGAAGTCGATCCGATTGTTGAAACTTTTGTAAGAACGTTGACCAAGAATGTATACGGTAAGCTGTCCGGTCATCTACCCATGAACTACGAATACAACATTCCGATAGTCGAGAAGGCTATCGCAAAGCTGTTGGATATTCCTACAAGTATAGACTACGATCGCATAGTTGAAAAAGCGAGAGAGATTTCGAAGATTGCACCTCCAAGACCTCCCGTTCTCTGCCCGGGTTGTCCCCATTCCCCAGTCTTCTACGTTTTGAGAAAGATTGCAAATGAAATGAAATGTGCCCTACCGAGCGATATAGGTTGCTACACCCTCGGTTACAACCCACCGTACAGGGCTGTTGAGGTTTGTGTGTGTATGGGTGCAAGCGTTGGAGTTTCTAATGGCTTGAGTTGGGTTATCAAGGACAAGATAATCGCAACGATTGGAGATTCCACATTCTTCCACGCTGGAATTCCACCCCTCATAAATGCGGTTTACAATGGGGCGAAGTTCGTTCTGATCGTTTTGGACAACTTAACGACGGGAATGACAGGACATCAGCCACACCCGGGAACTGGTTTGAAGGCTGACGGTAGCGTCGGAAAGGCCGTAAAAGTTGAAGAGGTTGCCAAGGCTTGTGGTGTAGAATTTGTGGAGGTAGTAAATCCCTACAAGGTCAAGGAACTCGAAGAGGTTATAAGAAGGGCTTTGGAGCATGATGGAGTTGCTGTAATAGTTGCGAGACAACAGTGTTCAATAGTTAGAGTAAGGGAGATCAGGAGAAAGGGTAAGAAGCTTCTACCCTTCGAAATATTACAGGACAAATGTAACGCCTGTGGAGAATGCTTCAGAGTTTTCTCATGCCCGGCAATCTACTTGGATGGGGAGAAGCCTCAGATAGATCCTTCACTCTGTACATCATGCGGAGTGTGTGCAAGGATTTGTCCGGAAAAGGCTATAAGGGTTAAGAAAACTTAGATTTTTTTAAACGCATTCTTATCACATCTTCCTCTTCGCTCCTGTATATATCACTCGCTCTCCCATCACCTCCAACGTTTAAACCTCTAAAGATTACGACTGGAATGCCCCAATCTCCCTCACCCATTATTAAGTTGGCAAAACCTGCAATCTCATCCACAACGCACTCGACAGTTTTGCTCAAAGGATTTCCATAGAGGTCTCTTTTCCCGACCCAATCTCTAAAGATACGAACACCCGAAGCACCGATGGCTACGCCAACAACCCCCTTTCTAAAGCATCTGCCGTTGGTGTCGGTAATAATTACACCCACATTTTTCCCAGTCAACTCTTTAATCCTCTCTCTTATCCTCCTCGCACTACCATCCGGATCTTTAGGTGGTAGGAGTATCAACCCCTTCTCAACGTTACTCCTATCTATTCCAGCGTTCACGCAAATGTTCCCAAACTTAGCCTTCACGAGCAAGAACGGATAATCTATTAAGATTTCATCGCTCTCATCCAAAACAGCTTGGACGAACCTTGCATCTTCGCCAATCTTCTCAGCTATCTCAATTGCCCTATCGCTGGGACTGTAATCTTCAAGCCTTGCAATCCTACCTTCTGCTTTCGAAACTACAGTCGAACATATCGCTATCACGTCTCCATTCTCAACATCAAAATTCTCGACGATCATTTTGGCTATGTCGTCTCCCTCCTTTATCAACGGAAGCTTTAGACCTACTATCTCCATGAAAAACGTTTTATCACGCAATATACTTTCTTTACGTTTGTAAAGAATGAGGGGTAAATCGCTCGTAATGGAAGCTTTGACGGCAGGATTTTACGTGAACGTAACGAGGAGCTTGGCACCGATATACCTGGCTGTGGTAGGGTACGATGTTATTGAGATTGTCAAACTCAACGCAAAGGCTTATCTCTTTGCTACGATCTTAGCATACGTAATTTACAGGTACAGGAACGTTCTCCTCAAGAATTCAAAGAAGTATTTAATAACGTTTCACGCTTTGGAGAGGGTGTTCTGGGGGCTTATACCCCTATCCTACTATCTGAACGTTCTTCCAGCATTCTACACACTCGCTATATGCTTTACCGTGCCCACATCGGCACTGATAAACGTTGCAATATTTTCGCTCGATGAGAGGTCAGCTAAGAAAACTTTGGCTTTGAGAAACTCTTTCGGAGCGTTCTCAAACATATTGGGTTCAATAACGTCCTTGATCGTGCTTTACACACTTGAGGGCTATGAAAAGTACACATACCTATACGCTTTGGCATCAGCCGTAGGGTTTACATCGACGATCGTTTTGCTGTTTGCAGACATCGGCAGTTTAGAGCTTAAGGATGTTGAAGAGGAGCTTAAGATTAAATCCGTCAACGTCCTACTCTTCTTACTACTTGTAACATCATCATCCGCAATAATAGGTTCAACCTGGATGCCTCACTTGGTCAGGGATCTCAAAGTTGAGGATCACTTCGCCATGCTGGTGAGCTTTATTCAAACAACTACGTCGATATTCGCCCCACTCTTCTGGGCAGGTAAGAGCTACAAAACGTACAGGTTCGCAGTAATCCTCGCAAGCACAGTTCCTTTCCTGATATACACCGTAGAATTTCCAATCCTTCATCTGATCATTGCAGTAGTCTATACGATCGCATTTAGCGGAACGAACATGCTTGCAAGCTTCATCTGTGCTGAAATCAAAGGAACGGAAGTTCCGTTTTTACTGACAGCTGTAACTACACTTTCACAGCTCTTCGGAATGGTAGTTGCCATCGCTGTTGGCACGTTCCATTCAATGATGGTCTCTGCCTCACTACTTCTCCTATCAGCTCTGATTCTATCGCTTTTGGCAATTCCAGAGATTTCGATAGACGTCGAAAAAGCAAGGATTTACTCAAAGATAGTTTACAACATAACCCTTTCCGGTTACTCCTTCTCAACTACGCTCGCAAGAGAGACGACTTTACTGGCGATAAGGCTGACGGTGGTATCGTTGTCTGTAATCCTAATCATCTTTATATACAGAGTTGCTTACTACTTAAGCCTATGAATCTGCAGGAAGCTGTGATAATGGCTCTCAAGGATGTTGAAGCCCTCATACCCAAGATAGTAGTATCTGTAATACTCGTGTGTCTGTTCTTCGTCTTAGGCTACATCGTGAACAGAACACTCTCGAAAATATTCGATGTTGTTAAGATTGACGAGCTTTTCAAGCCTTTA
>CAYMRE010000066.1:0-5022 GCA_964392755.1 uncultured archaeon | reverse complement strand
TAAGGGAAATAGGGATAGAAAAGCTGAACGACCTTCAAAAGGTTGCAATTCCGAAGGTAGCTAAGGGCTTAAACGTTCTAATCACAGCTCCAACGGGCAGTGGTAAAACGGAATGTGCTGTAATTCCCATACTCAACAGGATGCTTAAAATGGACTGTAAGGGTATAACCTTCCTCTACATAACCCCTTTGAGGGCTTTGAACAGAGATATGATCAGGAGGTTAAAGATTTTGGCGGATAAACTCGGCTTTACAATAGCGGTAAGACACAGTGATACACCAAATGCCGAGAGAAGACTGCAATCCTTAAAGCCTCCGCAGATACTCATTACAACGCCAGAAACTTTTCAAATACTATTTTTAGGCAAAAGACTCAGAGAATCTTTGAGAAACGTTCGATTCGTTGTGATTGACGAAATTCACGAGCTTGCGGATTCTAAGAGAGGTGTTCAGCTTGCGATAGCCTTGGAAAGGCTTAAGGAGCTTGCCAACTTCCAAGTGATTGGTTTATCCGCAACATTGAGGAATGCAAGGGAAATTGCAGAGTTCTTCGGAATGAGCGATGTGGTTGAGTGGAACGGTAGAAAGGTTTACGAATTCAGAGTTGTTAGAGGCGACGAGAATGTGATAGCTGATATAGCAAAAAATCACCGATCTGCGTTGATATTCACAAATACAAGACAAACTGCGGAAACTTTGGGGTTGAAGCTTAAGAAGATTCTTAACATTGAAGTTCATCACAGCTCCTTGTCTAAAGAGGTTAGAGTTGAAGCGGAAAAGATGTTTGCCGAAGGAAAGCTCAAGGGGCTGGTTTGCACGTCCTCAATGGAGCTGGGAATAGACGTTGGGCATGTAGAGGCAGTAGTTCAGTACAACAGTCCGAGAGAAGTGAAGAGGTTAATTCAGAGGGTTGGAAGGAGCGGACATAGGCTTGAGGAAGTTTCAAAGGGGTATATCGTCGCGAACGAATTCGATGAAATCCTCGAATCCTGGGCGATAGTTAAAAGGGCTAAGAAAGGTTTGATTGAGAAAATCGAACCTTTCAGCAAGCCTTTGGACGTTCTGGCAAATCAGATTGTAGCAATGCTTATGGAAGGTTACGATCTCGATAGAATTTACGAGATAATTAGAAGGGTAAAGTTCTACGATGATCTGAGTGAAGAAGAGTTTAAAGAAGTTTGCGACTTTTTGGAGAAAAACGGTTTGATAAGGAATGGGAAGGTTACGAGGAGGGGTAGAAGGTACTTCTATTCGAATATTTCGATGATCCCAGACGAGAAAAAGGTTAAAGTTGTTGATATTGCTACGAACAGGGTTATAGGATATTTGGATGAGAGTTTCGTATCCCTCTTGGATCATAACGTATTCGCTATGAAAGGAGAGCTTTGGAAGATAGTTGCGATAGACGATGTCGTGAGAGTTGAGAGGGTTGAGATCGAAGGAGTGATTCCTTCTTGGCTCGGTGAGGAGATTCCAGTTCCCTTTGAAGTTGCTCAGGACGTTGGAAGGATTAGAAGGTGGATATGCAACTTGCTCAACGCACTCAACAAAGATGAGGTTGTAGAGACGCTTATGCAAGAGTTCAACACCGATGAAAGCTCTTGCAAGGTCGTTTTGGATGTTATCGAAAGGTGTTTGAAAGAGGGATACAGGATTGCAACGGACGATGTTGTAACGATTGAGGGTAATGGAAACGTTGTAATAAACGCCTGTTTCGGTCATAAGGTGAACGAAACTCTCGCAAAGCTGATCTCACTCTTTCTACCAAAACCCTTTGAGATTTCGGTGGAGCCATACAGGATAAGGATAAAGGGTAACGTCGACGCTCACTACGTTAAAGAGATACTTATGAAGATTGACGTCGATAGAATTTCCGAGCTTATAGAAATCGCTCTGATCGATTCGAAGGTTATGCAGTACAAATTCGTCGAAGTTGCAAAGCGATTCGGGTGTTTGGATGATGTAAGCAGAGTTAACATTAGAAAACTCATTGAAAGGATGAGAGGAACGCCCGTTTATAAAGAGGCTTTGAAAGAAGTACTACACGACAGATTGGACTTGGAGAGAACGGCTTTTGTATTGAGAAAAATTCGGGAGGGAGAGATGGAGATTACAGTTTACGAAGATCAAAGTCCTATATCAAAACTCAACGAGTTGAAGGTTGGTGATGTCGTAGGTGATAGGGAGAAAGCAATTCTGAACGCCTTCAAGGAGAGAATCGAGAACGAGTATTGCTACTTAATTTGCTTAAACTGCGGTTGCAAGGTTAGGATGAAAGTCAAGCAGATAGACAGTTTGAGGTGTATAAAGTGCGGTTCTGCTCTTTTAGCTTGTGTAAATGCGAGAAGAGATTTAAATGAAATAGACAAGGAAGAACTTTATAGGAATGCGAATCTCGTCATGAACTACGGAAAGAGGGCGATATACGCCTTAAACACTTTTGGTATTGGTGTCAATACAGCTGTGAAGATACTGTCAAAGTTTTTTAAGAGTGATGAGGATTTCTTGAAGGAGCTTATTGAGGCTGAGAAGAGGTTTGTGAGGACGAGACTCTTCTGGAGTTAAACCTCTTACCCAGCTCGACCACCTCACCTATGACTATCAACGCTACACCCTTAACGTTCTTTTCCACAACATCTCCAATGTTCTCAAGGTTTCCATAGTAGACCTTTTGATCTTCGAGTGTTCCATTTTCTATAACAGCTACAGGAGTCTTCGGACTTTTTCCCAACTCTATCAACCTCTTACATATTTCTTTTATTCTCTCCTTACCCATTAGTACGACTATCGTCCCGTTGAGGGCGGATTTTCCTATATCCTCTAAGTTTCTACCCGTAATGACGAGTATCGTTGAAGAAACTCCTTTGTGCGTTAAAGGAATGTTTGCAGAAGTTGGGACGGCTATAACCGAGCTGAGCCCGGGTATTACTTCGAAAGGAACATCGTTTTGGATTAGATACTCTATCTCCTCTCCACCCCTACCGAAAACGAAAGGATCTCCACCCTTCAATCTTACAACGACCTTTCCCTCTTTAGCCAATTTAACCATAAGCTCGTTGATATTCTTTTGTCTTTTAGCACCGTTTTCACACGAGTTTTTACCAACGTATATAATGTCCTTACCCATATTCTTTAACATCTCTTCTATCCTCTTCCCGACAAGTCTGTCGTACAATACGACATCCGCAACCTCTATGGCCTTTAAAGCTTTGACAGTTAGCAGTTCAGGATCTCCGGGTCCAGCTCCAACTATGTAAACTTTCCCAGTCACCAGCCTCTTTAACGTTAAACATTCTAAAAGATTTACGAAATGATTTCTCAGAATTAAAACTCAGTTTTATGAAATTTAATTTCGAAAATCTTATATATGGTTAATAAAGAGATAAATACGAACCGTTTGGGAGGTGGTTAAATGCCAGTAGTTGAAGGTGTAGAATTGCCAGAGACTCCATTACTTGATGAACTTGAAAAAGGTCCATGGCCCTCCTTTGTAAAAGAAATTAAAAGAGCGGCAATCGAACAGGAGAAAGCTGCCAAGGCTGGTAAAACCGTCAAGATGTTGGGTGGTGCTAAGGGACTTCTGAAGGTTCTTGAATTGGCTTACAAGGAGAAGAGAACACACTGGAAGCACGGAGGTATCGTAGCTGTTTACGGTTACGGTGGAGGAGTTATCGGAAGATACTGTGACCTTGAGGACAAAGTTCCAGAAGTTTGGCACTTCCACACGATGAGAATTAACATGCCTGCTGGTTGGTTCTACACGACAAAAGCTTTGAGGGCTATCTGCGATGCTTGGGAGAAATGGGGTAGCGGTTTGACAAACTTCCACGGTTCCACCGGTGACATAATCCTGCTTGGAACGAGAACCGAATATCTACAGCCGATGGCTAACGCATTGGCATACTTGGAGAAGTACGGTTCTCCAGCCCCATTCGACATTGGAGGTTCCGGTTCAGACTTGAGAACACCGTCAGCTTGCATGGGTCCTGCGTTGTGTGAATTCGCATGCTATGACACACTTGAAGCTTGCTACCAGTTCACGATGAGGTATCAGGATGAGTTGCACAGACCAATGTGGCCGTACAAGTTCAAGATTAAGTGCTCTGGTTGTCCGAACGACTGTGTCGCCGCAAAGGCGAGATCTGACTTCGCTATAATCGGAACTTGGAAGGACGAAATTCAGATTGATCAGGAGGCTGTAAGAGAATACGCCAAAGCTGGTGTCGACATCGAGAAGCAGGTTGTAAAGAAATGTCCAACTGGTGCAATAAGCTGGGATGGAAAAGAGTTGAAGATTGACAACAAGAACTGTATCAGATGTATGCACTGTATAAACGTCCTACCGAAGGCTTTGAAGCCGGGTAAGGAGAGGGGAGCAACGATCCTCATCGGTGGTAAGGCTCCATTCGTTGATGGAGCAATAATCGGATGGGTTGCAGTGCCGTTTATCCCAGCTGATGAGTTGGTCGACAAGTGCTGTGAGTTGCTTGAGGCGATCTGGGACTGGTGGGATGAGAACGGTAAGTTCAGAGAGAGAGTCGGAGAACTCATTTGGAGAGTCGGAATGCAGGAATTCCTAAAGGTCATCGGTCAGAAGGCTGATGTTAGGATGGTTTACGCTCCGAGAAATAACCCGTTCATATTCTGGAGGGAATTGCAGGAGTGAGGTGGTTTGGTATGGCTGAGCAGCAGAAGGAATGGGAAGAGACTGTAGAGCCAAAAACAGATTTTGGACCGCCACACTACTCCATAATGTTGCACCCCGTGATTAAGAACAACTACGGAAAGTGGAAGTACCACGAAGTGGTAAGACCGGGTGTAATTAAGAGAGTTGCGGAGTCTGGAGATGTAATATACGTCGTAAGGTTCGGATCACCGAGACTTCTGAGCATTTACACGGTTAGGGACTTGTGCGATATCGCGGACAAGTACTCTGACGGTTATCTCAGATTCACAAGCAGGCACAATGTAGAGTTCTTCTTGACAGACCCAGACAAGATCGAAGACTTGATTAGAGAGGTAC
>CAYMRE010000065.1:0-5096 GCA_964392755.1 uncultured archaeon | reverse complement strand
CCGATGATGAAGCTGGTGAGCTACTGATTTATGAGGAAAGGATGGCTGTCTGAGGGATACCTTTTTTGTCAGAAGTGCTCAACTTTGAGATGATGAAGTCGGTACCTGCTGAGTGGTGATGAGGGGCTGGGTTTGCTGATCAGATAGGTTCAACAAAATCAAAGTTTTAATCTACTTCGATTAGGAACTCCTTTATCGCCTTTTCAGGATCATCGCTTATGTAGCTCTCGGTAACATTCTCTTCACTACCGTCGTGAAAGTGTTTGGGAAATGTTTTAACAAATTTCCATTTCTCGTGTGGTGCGTTGTCGTGTCTGAAGATAAGTTCTCCTTTTTGCCAATGGTATGAGTATCTATTCTTGGAAATCCATACATCAACGAAGGAATTATCCAACAAATGAAGTCTTAATTTTAAAGGAGCTCCAGATGGTAATCTTACAATCTCGCCTTCAACTACTATATCGTTAAACTCCTCCAAAGCGATCTTCAAGAGTTTTCTGTAAACGTCGAATGTCATCCGATACCTCCTTTATCAACTCTTCCAAATTTTCAAGAGTTATTAGATCCTCCCAAGCTGGATGCTCGTTTACATTACCAGTCCTTATCTTTTCTTCAAGTTCCTTTGCCGAATTAACGCCATATCTCTTGAGAATTTCCAAGCGCTCTTCCATATACTTTCTCTTTTTCTCGTTGAGGTAAGCTATAATGCTAAGAATGATTAGTTTCTCCTTGTCAATTCCCTCTTTGGTAGCAATTCTCTCTACAATCTCCATCATGCATGCTCAATTTGTTGTTAAGATATAAAAACTTACAATACGGAAGGCTAAACCAAGCTAAGTATAAATTCCGCCAGCTTTTTAGAATCTTCAGCAGTTTTCATGATCGTGTTCGTTGCAACTACCTTTACTCCGTCATATTCACCGACCAAACGTCTATCAACATCATCAACTACAAGGATGTCCAAGAAATCTTTGTAAACGTCTGCAACCCCTAAAGGGGAAACTTTGAATCCCTTAGCTCTCATAAACTTTCCCGCTGGACCACTAACAGCTTCTTCCCCAACTATCGGAGATACGGCTACAACGGTTTTATCGATCAAGAGATCTTTGATTCCTCTAACCGAAATAATCGGCATTATACTCGTTATCGGATTGCTTGGACCAATCAAAACGAAATCGCAGGACTCTAAAACCCTTAAAACATCCTTCGTAGCCTTAGCTCTTTCTATACCCTTAAAATAGACATCAACTACCTCTGGCTCTCCCTTTCTCTTAACCCAGAACTCCTGAAAGTGCATGTCTCCTTCGTTAGTTACGACCCTCGTCTCCACATCTTCGTCGCACATAGGCAAAACCTCTTG
Source organism: uncultured archaeon (assembly GCA_964392755.1). Taxonomy (GTDB): domain Archaea; phylum Halobacteriota; class Archaeoglobi; order Archaeoglobales; family Archaeoglobaceae; genus Archaeoglobus_B. The sequence goes on along the minus strand of CAYMRE010000065.1, from coordinate 3,736 downwards.
CTCAACACCCAAAGCTTTTCTAAGCATTTTGGTAGCTTCTGTTAGCGTAAGACCTTTTCTCAAAAGCTCGGATCTAAAAATGTGAACTGCTCGATCCAAATCACCTATAGCCATGAACTCATCACAACCCAATTTCAGAAGCATCTCGTGAGTTCTGAAGCTGTCTCCTTTAATTCCCCACCACTTCTCCTCATCTATCATCCCCGCTAAGGTGTAGAGAACGGAATCTATGTCAGGACAAACTTTGTTTCCCGAAATCCAGACATCTTCAGCTGTATTAACTATAACCGCAAACTCCGTTAACTCTTTCAAACCTCTTAAGAGTTTAGGAGTTCCAGTTCCGCCAGATAAAACGGCTATCAAGTTATAACCCTCCCCCCATCCTCTTCAACTATAATCGTATGCTCGAATTGGGAAACCAAACCACCGCTAACCTCAGTCAAAACGGGATAGGCTCGCAGAACTCCCTGCTTTACAAGCCTTGCAAGGATCACATCGGGAACATTTACCCAACGTTTCGCAAATGGAAGTGTTCTGTATTCATTAACTACATACTCCACGAACTGTCTTTCCTGCTTTAGCCTCAGCTTTTTAACTGCTACGAGCGAATATATTTCGCATTCACTCCTTTCTGCAACCCTCCCAACACCGTTGGTTGCGAAAGGCTCTATGGCGATAACCATTCCCTCCCTAAGTTCAACGCCTTTTTTTACTCTCACGTTGTATATTGTGGGCGGAGCGTGAGCTATATAAGGTTCCAATCCGTGACCGGTTAGATTTACAACTGGATTAAAGCCGAACTCTCTGATTGTGTCCTCTATCACAGCCCCTATCTCGGCTGTATTCACACCAGCCCTAACAACCTCTATAGCGTTCTCCAAAGCCTTCTTTGCGCATTCAACCAATTCTTCATGATCTCCCAAATCTATTGTTATTGCCGTGTCCGCAATGTAGCCATCTACATGAGCACCGATGTCTATCTTAACAACATCCCCCTCCTTGAAAACTCTCTCGTCGTTTTTCTTTGGTGTGAAGTGCGCTGCATCGCTGTTTATGGAGATGTTACAGGGAAATGCTGGCTTTCCACCCAATTCAACTATCCTCTTCTCAACGAATTCCGCAACATCCAAGAGCTTAACTCCGGGTTTTACAAGCTTTACAACTTCCTCTTTAACTTTCTTCAGTATCTCTCCAGCCTTCTCGTACTTCTCAAACATCGCACTCGCTTTGCAAGAAGTTAAAAATACGTTGCGATTACTTTAATTATGGGCGCTGATATAGGAGAGCTCTTAGAGAGAGAAGAGGTTGAGATAGAATATTTTTCGGGAAAGAAGATTGCAATAGATGCTTTTAACACGTTATACCAGTTCTTAGCAACAATAAGACAGCCTGATGGAACTCCCTTGAAAGATTCACAGGGTAGGATAACCTCACATCTTTCGGGAATTCTTTACAGGGTTTCGAACATGGTGGAGGTTGGGATAAAGCCGATATTTGTTTTCGACGGAGAACCGCCTGAGTTCAAAAAGAAGGAGATTGAGAGAAGAAGGAAGATTAGGGAAGAGGCTGAGATCAAGTGGAAAACTGCTTTAGACATTGCTGAAGCGAGGAAGTACGCACAGCAGGCTGTGAGGGTCGACGAGTATATTATCGAATCTTCTAAAAAGCTTTTGAATTTGATGGGGATTCCCATAGTTCAGGCTCCTTCGGAAGGGGAAGCCCAAGCTGCGTACATAGTTAGGAAAGGTGATGCGGATTACACGGGATCACAAGATTACGATTCCCTCCTCTTCGGCTCGCCAAGGTTGGCTAGAAATTTGGCTATAACTGGGAGGAGAAAGTTGCCCGGGAAGAATGTTTATACGGAAGTTAAGCCCGAGGTAATAGACTTAGAGTACAACCTGAAAAAGCTTGGAATTACAAGGGAACAGTTGATTGACATAGCGTTGCTTGTAGGAACAGATTACAACGAAGGAGTTGAAGGGATAGGTGTTAAGAAGGCTTACAAGTACGTTAAAGCTTACGGAGACGTGTTTAAGGTTTTGAGGGTTCTGAAGGTTAAAGTTGAGGAGCCTATAGAAGAGATAAGGAACTTCTTTTTAAATCCCCCAGTGACGGATGATTACGAGATAAAGTTTAGGGAGCCCGACATCGATGGAATAATCGAGTTTCTTTGCGAGGAACACGATTTTAGCAGGGAGAGGGTTGAGAAAGCTGTAGAGAAGCTCAGAGCTATTAGAAGCGACCAGCTTACTCTGGACAGGTGGTTTTAATGCATGAGGTTGAGTTCGAAATAAGCTTTGGAGTTATAACTATTTCAACGTCGAGGTTTGAAAAGCACGGATTGCTGAAGGAACCACCGAGTGATGACGAATCGGGTAGATTCCTCGTCAAGGAGTTTAATGCTAAGGCTTACATGCTGATACCAGACAGTGTTATGGAGATTAGGAGAGCGGTTTTGGATATGCTGGGAAATGTTGATGTCGTTATAACGACTGGCGGAACGGGTTTGAATCCGAAGGATGTAACAATCGAAGCTGTAAAGCCCTTGATCGAAAAGGAGATAGAGGGTTTTGGAGAAATTTTCAGGTATCTCAGCTATCAGGAAATTGGAGATAGAGCTATGCTGACGAGGGCTTTTGCTGGTGTTGTTAAGGGTAAAGCTGTATTTTGCCTTCCCGGTTCTTTGAACGCTGTGAAACTTGGAGCCAAGCTCATAAAGTCGCAAGTGAGACACATACTCACTCATGCGAGGGGTTTGAAGTAGCGTAACATTCATAAGCTTTCTGTCAAAAATTTGAACTGCGGGGGTTGCCGAGCCAGGAAAAGGCGCGGGGCTTAAGACCCCGTCCCGAAGGGGTCCGCGGGTTCAAATCCCGCCCCCCGCATGGATTTAGAAAATGAAGAGTGCTACGGTTCTTTAACGACCAAAACCGACCCCTTAGCGTATCTAAGGACATTGTCCGTAACTCTGGTGAAACGCTTGGTCTTCAGGACTATACAACCGACTTTCAGCTCGGTTGCGGTTTTTATGATCATTTTTGCGACCCCGCCAACCTTAACAATAACTTCTCCGTTCAAATCCTTAGCGATTTCCTCGAGCCTCTTCTTAGCCCTATCAACCCTCTCCCTAACGAGATGTGTTGTAGATTCGGGGGGTAACATGGGTTCGACTACATGCATGATAAACAACCTATCGTAGGGTATGTTCTTTAAAAACTCCGACGGATCGGATTCGAGAGGGTAGTGAACGTACAAAACCCTCCTAAAGACATCTATTCCACCCTTGACTACAAGCACGGGAACTTTCGATAGCTTTACAACTCCCTCAGCAACACTTCCAAGCAGAACCTTCTTAAGAAAACTCCTACCTCTGTGTCCCATCGCTATCAGGTTTGCGTCTTCCTTCTCCGCAACCCTTATTATCTCCTCGGCAGGATCACCGACCCGCAAAAAGCTCCTACAATTCAAACCGTTAGATTTGAAGAAGTTTTCAAGTTCGTTCAGCTTTTCAAGCGATTGTTCCTTTTCCCTCTCAATCCACTCCTCTTGATCGACGAAAGCCCCCAAAATCTTGTTGAGATTGACAACCCTTACGATCAAAACCTCCTCGATCAAGTCCCTATACCTCAAGAGAACGTTAGCAACCTTCAGGGAGTAGTCTGAAAAGTCCGTTGCATATACAACCTTCCACATTGTTTAAGATTTTAGTCCGAACATATATAAAATTTTCATG
>CAYMRE010000064.1:0-5124 GCA_964392755.1 uncultured archaeon | reverse complement strand
CTCGGTAGTAATAACGAGAACTTACGACTTCGTGTTCTTCAGAAAGTTCGATCTTCAGGAAGCTATAGTGAAAAGAAACCTATCCGCATCGATCTTCTTTGGATTGATGGCTTTGGGTGTTAGCCTCATAGTTTTTGCAGTGCTCATGTCTCCAAGTGCGAGCAACGTAGTCGAAGACGTGATGTTAACCATCCTTTGGAGCTTCGGAACTACATTCATAGCTACGATCGTATTTTACATCTGCGACAAGATGCTGTTACCTAAGGTAAGCTTGGAAGAGGAGATAAAGAGCGGTAACGTCGCAGCGGGACTGTTCTCGGGTTTGATATACTTACTCGTATCAATCATTGCGGTGTCGATCATACTGACGTGAGGGTCGAAAATGAGCGACGGTAGTAGGAAGGATAAGATTGTGAGCGCACTTTTTTTCATCGTATTCTTTACACTATTTGCGATCCCAATAGTTATGGCTTTGATAGATGAAGGTATAATAAACCTCGAACCGCCTGAGTTTCCAAAGAAGGTTACGCAGGAGCAGTTACAGAACTTGAGGATGACATCGGTTATTAGCAACTGGTGTTTACCCGATTCGATCCACCACTACGTGGACAGCGTAGTGCTTGAGTCAGCCACTGCCATCCTTTTTTCCTATACACAGCCCGATGCGAAAGACCTCATGAAAATCGTTGAGTCGAGATTACAGCAAATTGGCTTCGTGATAAACGATTACGGTAACAAGAAACTGAACAACTACGACTTCTACTGGCTTTCAGCTGAAAACGGAGATGTTTTTGTTCACGTAACGTCGATACAGACCGGAACGAAAACCTTCATCTCTGTAGCATCGGGAAAGGATATAATGGGGGTTTTGAGCATTAGAATAGTTACAGACGGTAAAGATGCCGAGCTTGAAAGTGGGTTGTCATCATACAAACCCGTAAATCCGAATATTCTTCTAACCGCTCCGTTAGCGGGGACGATATACGCGATATACTATCCAAACAATCCCTTGTGCGGGAATCCCAACGATGAGGTCAACATCATGGCTAAACGATCGTTCGAAGAAGTTCTCTTGAGAACGCATGCCAAAAGTCCCAAGCTCGAACTGCTCTGGGCTTGCGACAATTATCACTACCTTTCGAGATACACCCCAACGCACTTAATAGTTTGGAATCCCAGAGGAGTTGCTTACGCTAAAACCGTGCTAACGGGATTCGGAATAAAGTAATACGGGTTTATCAATCGTATTGATCTCCGCAGACTCTATCTTTTTTTTGAGCCATGGGGGTAAAGCGAACATAGCAAAATGCACATCTTCATCGTAAGTGTGCAAATCGATCCCCTTCGTAACTCTCCTTATATCTTCTTTGGTGAGGTTTAGCGGATCGTAGCGTTTCGATGCCAAAACGAACCCCCACATCCCGAAGCTCGGCACGTAGTATCTGTAAGGCTTAACTATTGGGAATTTGGACGCTTGGAGGGTTTTGACAATTATTGCATAGGTTTCGTTTCCCAAAGCGTAATCTGCGGATGTGGCTTGTGTGACCATTATACCGTCATCTCTCAAAACGTTGTATATCGTGTTGTAGAATTCGATAGAGTACATCGTAGCACTCAAATCGTCTTTCGGATCTGGTAGATCGACGATTACGAGATCGTACTTTTCATTCGTATTCTTCAAGAACAGTCTGCAATCTTCAAAAACTATCTTCAACCTATCGTCTTTCCAACATTCTCTATTCATACTCTTCAAGTATTTCTTGGAAAGTTCCACGACTTTCGGATCGATCTCTACGAGTTTTATACTCCTCACATCCTCCTTAGGAAACCTCGTCAGCACTTCCGCAACTCCCAAATCACCACCACCTATTATCAATACATCTATAGGCTTTCTATGTGCGAGCAGTGTAACCAAAGCGGGTAAGGTTAAAGCTTCCGAGTATGGTTCGTCACCAACATCTGAAATTTGAAGTGAACCGTCTAAGAAGAGGCACTTTCCCAAATAATCGTGATAAGCAATGACGATGGTCTGATACTTCGTTTGAGTAACGTTTAGAATGTAAAAACCCTCGTAAAGTTCGTTTTGAGTGCTAAAGTCCACAATGCTGGATGTTGCATATGCCATGCAAATTACCGAAACCGCTAAGGCAAAAATCAACGACCTCTTCAAAACTCTTGCTGGTATCTTTACCTCATAATCCAAAGCGTTAACGCTCAATGCACCGAACATATTCAAAACACCAGCAAACAGGGCGGTTTTTAAGGAGCCGAAGGTTGGAATCAGGAAGAATCCCGATGCTAATGAGCCGATTATTCCTCCCAATGTATCGAGAGAGCAGCATATTCCCGTTGCTTCTCCGACACTCCTCTCCTTCGAAGCTATCTTTACGGCAAGAGGTATCTCACCTCCCATCAGCGTTGCTGGTATCAGTGGAATGAGAAAGCTGAGGATTACCTCCAAGTTCCAGTCGAAGTTGGCAGTTTCCCTTGCTAAAGGCACTATTACTACAGATGTCAAAGCAATAGCCAGTTCGATTGCGAAGAGTGTCTTTACGGGATTAAAAGTCTTTGACAACCTACCGAATATGTAGGCACCTATAGAAAGTCCAAGCATTACAGAGGATAGCACTACAGCACTTGAATAGAATGATGAACCTAAAATTACGGTAAATTCTCTTATCAGAACTACCTCGTATATCATGGTAGATGCTCCCGTTGAAAGCAGAACGATCGCTAAAGCCAACAGCATGAAACGAAGTTGGTTTTAATCATATTTTGCTTTCGTAAAGATTTTAACTGCGATTTGAAGATAAAATTTAGGAGGTGGTTGCTTGGCGACGTTTCAGGATGTCAAAAGGATGGTTTTAGATTTGGGTTTAAGTATCAAGCAGGAAGTTCCAGAGGAAGAGCTGATTGTTGTCGAAGATGAGGAGAGAGGTATTAAGAACATGATTGTAGACTGCGAGGGCGAAATACTAATAATCGAACAGCCCATAGGGAAGGTTAAGGAGAAGTATTACGGTTGGTTTTTGGAAAAGAACAGAGAATTACCATTCGGAGCTTTTGCTTTGGATGGCGAGAACAAGATTATCGTTTTTAGGCAGACTCTCAGATTGGATACGCTTGACATGGAGGAGTTGGAGTCGACGATAAATTCCATCGAAATGTTCTTAGCCGAACACGGAGATGAGCTTTTGAAGATTTTAAAGGAGGGTTGTGAATGAGCTTGCTTAAGAGGATTTTGAGAATTGCAAAGGCTGAAGCACATGCTGTAGTGGATAAACTCGAAGACCCCATAAAGGTTACCGAGGAGGGAATTAGAGAGCTTAAGAAACAGTTGAATGAAGCGATCGAATCCCTTGCTCAAGTTAAGGCCTCTCAGATAAGGTTCGAGAAAGAAGCTATCAACGAAAGGGAAAGAGCTAAGATGCTCGTAAAGAGAGCTGAAGCAATTTTGGCTAAGGCTAAGGCTGGGGAGATTTCTGAGGAAGAGGCTCAAAAGAAGGTTGCCGAACTTTTGGAAAAGGCTGAAATTCACGAGAGAAACGCAAGGAGTTTGGAGGAACAGGCAGAGAAGCAGAAGGAAGTTGCTTTGAAGTTACAGGCAAAGATTGAGGAACTGAAAAACACCATAGCAAAGTATGAGGCGGAGCTTAAGACTCTAAAAGCGAGGTATGCAACCGCAAAGGCTGTAAAGAAGATAAACAAGCAACTCGCTAAGGTCGATCCTTCTGACACAATAGCTATGCTTGAGAGGATGAAGGAGAAGGTTGAGGAAGAAGAGGCTTTGGCTATGGCTTACGAAGAAATTGCAAGGGAGGAAATTGAAGAATCAAAAATCGAAAGCGTTGAGACTACTCAAAAGCTTGAAGAGTTGAAGAAGAGGTTGGGATTGTAATGGGGTTTTTAGATTTCTTTAAGAGAAAAAAGAAAGAAGATGAAAGCTTAAATCCGCTGGAGAATCTCAAAAAAGGTGATATAGTCGAGTTTGACGGAGAAACGTGGGAAGTGGTTGGTGTTGCGGAGTACAGATATAAGGGTAGTGTTGAGAAAGAGTGGGAAGTGAGGTCTGCAAGGAGGAAGGGTTTTCTGAGTTACGAGGAGGGTAAAATTTACTTTTTCGAAGAAATTGACTTAAATTCGATTGAGCCGAACATAGTTTCGCATTACCGAAGGTGTAAAGAACCACCAGAAACGGTTAGAGTCGGAAATAAAGAGTTTAAGCTGAAGTTCGCTGGTAAAGCGGTTTACAGGAAAGGTTTTGAAAGTTATCCCGTTGAGGTCTGGGAGTTCATAAGCGATGACGGTGAAATGATCGACGTGGAGATTTGGGATGAATACGAAATTGAAGCTTCAAAGGGTAGGGAACTTAAGGAGTGGGAAATAGAGGGAATTTTCAGGCGTTAGATTTTTTACCTATCACGAGGAGTTTGTCACCCTTTACAATTGTCTCATCGTAGCTTGGGTTAACTATAACATCATCTCTGACTATTCCGACGAGTATGTAGTTGTATTCTCTCTTAAGCTTAACCATGACATCCAAAACGCTCATGCCTTCAAACTCCTCTGCAGGAATTTCAAATACATCGTTACCGTAATAACTTGCTGAAACGTCTTCAAAGAACTTGACAACAGAATCTTCAAAGACTGCACTCGCTAAAAGTCTCCCAGCAAAACCCATTGATAAAACTACGGACTTTGCACCGGCAAACTTTAACAGATCTACATTCTCCGCCTTCAGAGCTTCCGCAACTATAAGGGCATTCGGATTGATCTTTCTAACCGTTAGCGTTGCCAAAACGTTCTTAGAATCGTCGCCCGTGCTTATTATGACAAACTTAGCCTTTTCAACACCAGCCTTCTTAAGTGTTTCTTCATCCGTAACATCTCCGACAACACACCTGTGATCTATCGGTTTTTCGGAAACTACAACTACATCGAACCCGTTAGCTTCGAGTTCTCTCAAAGCTTCCTTAGTAGCCTCATTCCAACCCACGATTACAACGTGATTTCTGTTTTTCACGGCTAAGAATCCCTGAATCTTCTTGATATTCTTTTCCGTTATGTGCTCCACTATTATCGATGCGAATGCGGTGTATATGGCTATTCCAGAGATTGCTATCA
>CAYMRE010000063.1:0-5137 GCA_964392755.1 uncultured archaeon | reverse complement strand
CCGAACTGCCCTTATGCAAAAAAGATTGCTAAAGATGTGGCTGAAGAACTCGGCTTGGAATTCGAGGAGATAGATGTTGAGAAGGACTTGATAACAGCTTTACAGTACAACGTGGCTTCGACACCTTCGATAGCCTTGGATGAGGAAGTGCTGTTTAGGGGAGAAGTTCCGACGAAGGAGGAACTCAAGAAGGAGATCGAAAAATATTTAGGGTGATTCAATGCGTTACGGCGGTATCTTGGATTTATCCACAGTAGATTTTCCGAAGAAGTTGTGTGCTGTAGTTTTCTTTGTCGGATGTCCATTTAGATGCCCCTATTGCCAGAATTACAGGTTGTTTGAGGGGGGAGTTGAGGTTAAGCCGGAGGAGATTGCAAAAAAGCTTAGGGAAAACTACTTGATAGAGGGTGTTTGCTTCACTGGGGGAGAGCCACTACTTCAAAAGCTGGACGAACTCGCAAAGTTAATAGAGTTACTGAAGGATTATGGGTTGGCTGTAAAGCTCGATACGAACGGTTACTACCCGGAGAAGCTGATAAATCTTGTAGACCGTTTGGACTACGTTGCGATGGACTTTAAGACTGTTCCAGAGAAGTACGCCGAGGTAACAGGAAAGAAAGACTCCTACGATAAGTTTCTGAAGAGTTTGAAAATCCTTGTTGATTCTGGTGTAGACTTCGAGATAAGAACTACCGTTGTCCCAACGATAACAAACGAGAGCGATCTGATCAGAATGGGTGAGATTTTGGCAAGTTACGGTGTTGAAAAGTTCGTTCTACAGCAGTTCAGGAATGAGGACGTTTACGATCCGAAATTCAGAGAAGTAACCCCGTACCCGAAAGAGTTTTACTTTAAAGTCGGAAAGAAGTTGAAGGAAATTTTGAAAGAGGTGATAGTTAGGTTTGAGGGTGAACACGTGCTGTGATCTGCTAAGTGAGGATTTTAAAATCGTGGATTTCTCGTTCGCTTTACCTTACACGTACGTGCTCATAGAGGGTGAAAAGGGTAGGTCTTTAGGAGTTGCCATGAGCTTGGTCGAAGATGTGGTGGATTACGATGTAAGCTTTAAAGAGGTAAGCGTTTACGAGTTTTTGAAGGGTTTGGAGAGCTTTAACATCATTGAGAGATGCTTGGGTTTCGCTACCATTAACGCAATATCGCAGTACCACATGCGGGAGATAGAGAACGTCGATGTTTTTGAGGAAATGGTAGTTGAAGGAGTTGAAAGGGTTGCGGTTGTTGGAAACATAAAGCCTCTCGTTGCCAAGCTAAGAAAGGATTTCGATGTCGTTGTTTTCGAGAGAAATCCAAAGCTTAGATGTGACGCCTTGAGCGATTGCTTCGAATACGAGTTGTTACCAAAGTTCGATGCTGTTTTCGTGAGTGGAACAGCTTTAGTAAACGGTACATTAGACTTCGTGGTTGAAAGGGCGAGAAATGCTAAGTTTAAGGTTTTGATCGGGCCCACAGCTCAAATACACCCCAAGCTCGTTAAGGGTTTAACTCACTTAGCTTCGATGAGAGTTGTGGATATAGACAGAGCCTTGATGGGTTTGAAGCTGGGTTCTTGGAAAATTTTTGAAAGTGCCTGCGAGAAGTATACGATCAGAGTTTAGCGTTACGGTTTGAATTTAGATATGGGTATCCTTTTCAGCTCGGGAACGTTATCGAAAGCTTTGTCGTCCGAAATTATGGATTTGTCAAGTTTCAACGCAGATGAGGCTATTAAACCGTCGAAAAAAGACAAACCGTATTTCTTCTCTATTTCCGACTGCTTAACGATCAAATCGGGATCGACGGTTTTCACCGTTTTCATCATGTAGATTTTAAAAATCTCTTCCAAAGCCCTCACAGCCTCTTTTACATCGTCGGAGCTTCTACCCCTCGCCTTTAACACGATTACAAATTCAAGAAGTGCAGTATCTGGAACTTTGATTCCCCTTACATTCGATATTAATCTGAGGGCATTTTCGTGTTTTTTATCCCGTGGATTTAAAGCGAAGAGTAGATCGGTATCAGCTACAGGCATCTTTCAACCACCTTTCCGCCAACTTTTCGTCTTTCCTTTCACTGTACGGCTCACCGACAACCCTCTCAAGAACTTTGAAAGGATTGGTTTTTCTTGGTTCGAGAACGATCTTATCGTCTTCTATCCTAATCTCAAGAACATCCCCTTCTTTCACGTTAAGCTTAGTTCTGATGCTTTTCGGTATGACTATTGTAAACCTCTTTCCAATTCTGACAACTTCCGACACGGTTGAATGTAACAAACTTCAGATATAAGTAAATTTCCGAAGTAATTTTTTTCTGATTTGCGAAACCTTAAACTATTTTTAAAGAGCGTTTACCCTGCATTCATGTTCAGAGAGATTGAAGAGAAGTGGCAAAAAGCTTGGGAAGAGGCTGGTATTTTTCAGGCTGATCCCGATGAGAGACCGAAGTTCTTCATAACGATTCCGTATCCTTACCTGAACGGTAACCTGCACGTGGGACACTGCAGAACTTTCACGATAGGCGATGCTATTGCGAGATACAAGAGGATGTGCGGTTTTAACGTCCTCTTTCCTATGGGTTTCCATGTAACTGGAACTCCGATAATAGGTCTGGCTGAGCTTATAAAGAAGAGAGACGCAAAAACGATCGAGGTTTACACGAAATATCACGATGTGCCTATAGATATTCTCTTAACCCTCACGACTCCAGAGAAGATTGTCGAATATTTCGCTAAGGAAGCTGAGAAAGCACTTAGAGACATAGGATACTCGATAGACTGGAGGAGAAAGTTCACAACAACCGATCCACCTTACCAGAAGTTCATAGAGTGGCAGTTCTGGAAGCTCAAGGAGAAGGGATTAATAGCCAAAGGTTCTCATCCTGTCAGATTCTGCCCGAACTGCAACAACCCCGTTGAAGATCACGATTTGCTTATGGGAGAGGAGGCAACAATTGTCGATTACACGGTCATAAAGTTCTACATGTTGAGCGAGTTCGGGAAGATAATATTCCCGTGTGCAACTCTAAGGCCAGAAACGGTTTTTGGTGTTACAAACATCTGGGTAAAGCCGACAACTTACGTCTTGGCTAAGGTGGACGGTGAGGTTTGGTTTATCAGCAAGGAGTGCGCTGAAAAGCTGAAGTATCAAGAGAAAGAGATAGAGATTTTGAAAGAAGTCAACGCTGAAGAGTTTATCGGTAAGTTTGTTGTCAATCCGGTAACTGGAAAAGAAGTTCCGATTCTGCCAGCCGAATTTGTAGATACAGACAACGCAACTGGAGTAGTTATGAGCGTTCCGGCACACGCTCCTTACGATTACGTTGCTATCGAGGATTTGAAGAGGAACGAGGAAATACTGAAGAAGTACGGCATTGAAGATGTTGTTAAATCGATTGAACCGATAGTCCTCATAAGAATCGAGGGTGAGGATTATAAGATTCCCGCTAAAGAGGTTGTTGAAGAGCTTGGTATTAAGGATCAGAGCGATCCGAATTTGGAGAAGGCTACGAAGATAGTATACAAGAAGGAGTTCCACAAAGGTGTTCTGCTCGAGATAACTGGTAAATACGCTGGAATGAAAGTTTCTGAAGTTAAAGAGGTCATTCAAAGGGATTTAATTCAGCAGGGGATTGGAGATGTCTTCTACGAGTTCAGCGAGAAGCCAGTTGTTTGTAGATGTGGTACCAAGTGCGTCGTGAAGGTTGTAAGGGATCAGTGGTTCATAAGGTATTCCGATCCGGAGTGGAAGAGGAAAGTTTTAGATTGGCTTGAGGAGATGACGATAATTCCAGATTACTACAAGGAGGAGTTCAGAAACAAGATTGAGTGGCTGAAGGACAAGGCTTGCGCAAGGAGGAGGGGTTTGGGAACGAGGATTCCCTGGGACAAGGAATGGCTGATCGAAAGCTTGTCGGATTCCACCATATACATGGCTTACTACATCTTAGCAAAGTTCATAAATGAAGGTAGGCTCAAAGCAGAGAACGTAACTCCAGAATTCTTGGATTACGTTCTTTTAGGGATTGGAAAGGCTGAGGATGTCGCCAAATCATCTGGCTTAGACGTTAAGATAGTTGAAGATGTTAGAAAAGACTTCGAATATTGGTATCCAGTAGATCTGAGGAGCAGTGGGAAGGACTTGGTTGCAAACCATCTCCTCTTCTTCCTCTTCCACCACATTGCAATATTTCCGAAGGAGCACTGGCCAAGGGCAATAGCCGTGAACGGATACGTTAGCTTGGAAGGGAAGAAGATGAGCAAGAGCAAGGGACCGCTTTTAACCATGAAGAGGGCTGTTGCGGAAAACGGAGCGGATGTTACAAGGCTCTACATCCTCTACGCATCGGAATACGACAGCGATGCCGATTGGAGAAGCAAGGAAGTTGATGCGATGAAGAGGCATTTGGAGAGGTTCTACGAACTCGTTAAAGAGCACTACACCAAAGAGATCAAAGAAATTGATCACTTGGACAGATGGTTGATAAGCAGGTTTCAGAGGGCTGTGAAGGAGACGAGGGATGCTATGGAAAAGTTGCAGACGAGGAGGGCTGTTAACTCTGCATTCTTCGAAGTGATGAACGACGTCAGGTGGTATTTAAAGAGGGGCGGAGACAACTTGGCTGTAATCTTGGATGACTGGATAAAGCTCTTAGCGCCTTTCATCCCGCACATCTGCGAAGAACTTTGGCATCTCAAACACGACAGCTTTGTAAGCCTCGAAAGCTATCCTGAATACGATGAAAGCAAGGTGGATGAGAAGGCTGAAGCCATAGAAAACTACATCAAGAGCTTCATCGAGGATGTCAAGGAGGTCATGAAGTTTTTCAAAGGTGAGAGGGTTTACGTTGCATTCGCTGAGGATTGGAAGGTCGAGGCTTTGAAAGTGGCACTTAATTCGGACAGCATGAAATCAGCAATGGCTGAACTTATGAAGGATGAGAGGTTCAAGAAGATGGCTAAGGAGGTTTCAGCATTCTTAAAGAGGGTGTTCAGAGATAAGGAGACTTTCAAGGAGATAGTAGAGATAGATGAGAAGGCTGTGATCGAGGAGAACAAAGAGTTTGTTGAGAGAGAGCTTGGCGTTAAAGTTGTTTTAGATGAGTCCGCAGTACCAGAAGACAAGAGAAAGCAGGCGATGCCGGG
>CAYMRE010000062.1:0-5300 GCA_964392755.1 uncultured archaeon | reverse complement strand
CTCTCAAACTTCTCGTGCTCGAGCAGTTCTCTTGCATCTCCCTCGAAAACAACTCTTCCACTTATAAGCATGTACGCTCTGTCGCTAATCTCTAAAGCCCTCTTAGCGTTCTGCTCAACCAAGACGACGGTTAAACCCAATTTATCTCTAAGCTCTATGATCTTCTGAAAAACTGTTTCAGCCAACTTCGGTGAAAGCTGGGCTGTGGGTTCGTCGAGCATTATAACCTTAGCATTTTTAACGAGAGCCATTGCAATCGCCAAGAACTGCCTCTCCCCTCCACTCAACGTCCCGGCTTTCCTGTTGGTGTAGTATTTCAACTCCGGGAAGAAGTCGAGAGCCATCTTTATCCTCTCATCAAGTTCGCTCTTTTCGAGTATGTATCCCGCTATCTTTAGATTCTCCATTACGGTTAAGTTCACAAATACGTTCTCGATCTGCGGTAAGTACGCTAAGCCCAACTTAGCCTTTTCATGAGGTGGAATGTAAGTTATGTCCTCTTCGTTGAGTCTAACGCTTCCGGAGTATATTGTTGCCAATCCAAAGATCGCTTTGAGAAGGGTGGATTTGCCGGAGCCGTTCGGGCCTACTATCGTCGTTATCTTGTTCTTGGGCATCTTAGCGTTCACATCGAACAGTATGTGTAACTCCTTGTATCCTGCGTTCAAGTTTTCGATTCTTATCAATTCAACCACCTCCCAAGTAAACTTCAACAACCTTTGGATCGTTCATTACATCCTCTGGCTTACCCTGCGATATGACTTGTCCACTCGCCATGACGTAGACGTAATCGACGTAATTCATAACTATATCGAGTCTGTGCTCGACTATTAAGAACGTTATTCCTCTATTCTTTAGGTCGACAAACGTCCTAAAAATGTCGTGTGCCAAGGCTGGTGCCACACCCGCTATAGGTTCATCCATTACTATGAGCTTCGGATTGGTCATCAAAGCTCTTCCTACCTCCACCAGTTTTAACTGACCACCGCTGAGCTTGTAGGACTCCCTATCCCACAGATGATCTATCTTTAAGAATTCAAGGATTCTGAAAGCTTTTTCAACTAACTCCTCCTCTTGCTTGAGCCATTTACCGTATCTTAAAGCGTTGAGTACGTTCTCGCCTGTGTGTTTTTCGGCTATTAGTAAATTCTCTAAAACTGTCAATTTTTTGAGAGGTTGTGGAGTTTGGAAAGTCCTGACAATTCCGTGCTCGTATATCTTGTTCGGCGGTAAGCCCGTTATGTCTTTACCTTCAAAGTAGACTTTCCCCTCGTCTGGCTTGTAGAATCCGCAGATCGTGTTTATGAAAGTAGACTTACCAGAACCGTTTGGACCTATTACGAGCGTTAGAGTTTGCCTATCGACTTCGATGTTAACCCTGTTCAACGCTTTCAATCCGTCAAAAAATTTAGAAAGAGAACGAGTTTTTAAGATTTTCATGCTCTCCTTCTGATTGCGTAAACAACTGCCAAAATGCCTGCGATAGCCAATGTAAATTCAAATCCCGGTGTCTTCTTAGCCGTCGTAACGACCTTGGTTGTCGCTGTAGTTGCGGTTGTCGTAACGACTGTTGTTGTAACGACTGGGATACTCGGCTTGTGCTTCCACTCTATCGTCTTCGTTTCGAACTTCCAGACTCCCGCCAAATCCCACTTGCAGTCCTTGTTCACGTACCATATTGCGTAATCACCGCTTGCTCTGTCGTTCCACTCGTTCAGCTTTATGTAACCGCTGACTGGATAGACGCCGTACTCACCCTTGCTGTAATTTTCAGTTACAACTGGAATTGTTTCAGCCATTACATCTGGATTGTAACTACCGGTCTTGTTTACCACTTCAACGTAGCTCAATGCGAGAACCCACGCAGCATCGTAGGCATTCAAAGCGTACTGATACGGATGATCGCCAAAGCCTCTCTTCTGATATTCCTTTACCAAGTCCTCGTAAGCCTTACCCTTGGAGCTGAATAGCGTTGAGTACATTCCAACCTTCTCAACCTTGTCGCATATAGTACCAACCTTACCGCTCTTGGCATCCCCGTCGCTACCGAACCAGAGAACCTTGAACAGAACAGAATTCTGGTCAGCCTGAGCCATCATCGAGAATATCTCTTCGTAGCTGAATGCAACTACCGCAACCTCGTTGGCACCGTACTTCTTCAGTAAGTCGTTAACGGCATTTTCAGCATTTGTTACGTAAGGCGACCAGTCCGTAGGAATCTGATCTGGATACGGGATAACCTTACCGATCTCTATTCCTTCCTTTTCAAGCTTTGGCTTTATACATTCGTAAAGTCCCCTACCCCAAGCGTTGTCTCTGTAGATTATTACGACAGCCTTTATTCCCACATCCTTAAGCTCACTTGCAATTGCATCGGTCTGCAAATCATCGGTTCCTACAAATCTGAAGATGTACTTCTTGTCGGCTGGCTTGGCAAAACCTATTATCTGCGGTAGCGCAGTCGAGGAGGGCGATATGATTATTATCTTGTTGTTCGTAACGAAGTCCTTTATGTTTGCGACTTCTCCACTACCCATTGGACCTATTATCAGCTTTATACCCTTACTGTAGAGATCCTGCGTAAGTTCGAGTGCCCTTGTGGGGTTTACCTGCGTATCCTCAACGACGAACTCGACTTGGTACGGCAATCCTTTCTTATCGAAGTACTCGTTTATTCTGTCCTTAGCTATGGCTAAGGTGTTGTTTATGTCCTTACCGTACGTTGATAGGTCTCCGGAGAGATCAACGAGTACGCCGATCTTTATAGTCTGCTTTTCCGCCAGAGCAGTTGGGCTTAGCAAAAACAGTGCGACAATTGTTAGCAAAATCCAAACTCGCTTCATAGTGCTACGAATGCTTTAAAGAATTAAAATCTTTTCATTTGAAATCGAAAAACGTTTATAGCGATGTAGTGGCGGGAAGTTCATGACTCTCATAGAAGGTGCTCTGATTTATGCAAACCTCATGGTTCTCCTTGCGTTGGGTCTTACCATCACGTACATAACCACATCGGTTCCGAATTTTGCTCAGGGTACTTTTGCCATCTTCGGATCGTACGTTGCTCTAACGTTTCTCTTACTCTTTAATTTACATCCGTATCAATCTTTACCTCTATGCCTAATCTTCGGAGGTTTACTTGGACTTGTGACCTATTTGGTTGCGTTGAAACCCCTCATAAGTAGAGAAGCTTCAGTTGTGACGCTTATGATAGCAACACTGGCATGGGACATTCTGCTTTTGGGAATTATAGGTGCGTATTCCGGCTATCTATCTTCTGTAACAAAAAAAAGTACAACCAACTATATATTCACGCCTTTAGACTATCCAATCTTGGGTTTTCAGGGTAGGCTCGTAGTTTCAAGTCTGGTTATTTTAATCACGATTCTGTTCTTAACCTTCCTTTTGTACAGAACGAAGTTTGGTATCGCCCTAAGGGCATCAATGGAAAATCCCGCTTTAGCTGAGATAATGGGAATAAACGTAGAATACACACGCCTTTTCTCGTGGTTCTTATCTGGTGCGTTGGCTGGATTGGCGGGAGGAATCCTACCGTTTAAACAGCAGATATTTCCAGTAACTGGTGACGTCTTAATCGTTTCAATCTTTGCTTCAAGCATCGTTGGTGGATTGAGTAGTTTGTTGGGCGCGGTAATAGGTGGATACATCGTAGGACTTTCGGAGAGTCTTGTATCTTACGCACTTTCACTGTACTTTGGACCCGCAATTCTCTCGTACAGCAAAGTCATACCTCTTTCGATACTGATAGCAACGCTCCTGATAGCTCCAAGGGGAATCGTTAGTATAAGGTGGAGGAGGTTGTTAAAATGGCTTGGGAGATAGTAACTACGATCTTGTTTTGGTTTGGACTCTACGCAATAGTTGCGATAAGCTTAAACTTGGAGTACGGATACGCCGGAATACCAAACTTCGGGAGATGTTTGGCTGTTGTAGTTGGGGCGGTAGCCGTTGGCGGTATAGTTGTGAGAATACTTATGTTCATGTTCCACAGTAGCGGTCAGTTCCTCATTGCGAGCGGTAAAGCATCTTCAATTGCAAACGATATAATTGCACACAACCCGTCCTTTGGAATAGGTTTGCTAATCCTTTCCCTCGTCATAGCTTTCCTAATAGGATTGTTGGTCGGTGCCATATTTATACTCCCAAGCGCTAAACTGTCTGAGGATTACCTTGCCATAACACTCTTAGCGATAAGTGAGGTAGTCCTACAGATACTTTACTACAACACCGACATAGCTGGCGGTTACTACGGTGTCTCGATACCCGACGTCTTTAATTTCGTTTCTGGTAACAGAGATATTGTTTTCGTAAGCGTCATACTCGTCGTAGCATTTTTAATCTTCGTTTTTGCCGAGAAGCTTCTGAATACTCCTTACGGTAGGATTTTGAGAGCTATGAGAGAGAATGAGAATGTCGTCAAAGCATTCGGAAGAGATATAATGCTGTTGAGGGTTAAAACCGTAGCGATAGGTTCTGGAATAGCATCTATTGCTGGAGCACTGTACGCTTTATACACGGCAAACGTTGTAGGAATACTAAACCTGTACAGCAGAGTTTACTGGACGTTTTTACCGTTCCTAATGATAATACTCGGAGGTTTAAGCAACAATAGGGGTGTTTTGGCGGGAACGTTTGTTTTCGCTATAACGAAGGTGTTACTCGAAACGTACAAGTCCGAGATAAAGACCGCTTTGCACATTCCGTTCTCTTCAACTTGGTTGGGATACATTCTCTTTGGCATAGTTACGTTGCTGATACTCTACTACAGACCTGAAGGACTCATAAAGGAGAAGCCGATAGTTACGAAACCTATAAAGGATAGGATGAGGAAGGGTTAGTTTTTTAAATAATGATATTGCCAAAGGACGACATAATGAAGGTCAAAGACGTTATGACTGAGAACGTAATATATGTGGAGCTTCCGAGCACGAGGGATAGGGTTCTTGAAGTCTTAAAGGAGCACAACATCTCCGCTGTGCCCGTTTTAAAGAACGGTAAACTTGTAGGAATTGTTACAATAAAGGATCTTCTCAGGAAAGTTGAGGAAGACCAGTTGGCTTTGCTAATGACCGAAAATCCTGTGACGGTAAAACCTAACGACAGCATAAAGAAGGTGGTAGAGATATTCTTGAAGAATCCGTTTAGAAGACTTCCGGTTGTTGAGAGGGGCAAACTCGTTGGATTTCTAACTGTTAGAGACTTAATAAAGAAGATTGCTGAGATTAACATAGATAAACCGATTAGAGATTACGTGTGCGATAAGGTTGTATGCGTTTGGCAAG
>CAYMRE010000061.1:0-5353 GCA_964392755.1 uncultured archaeon | reverse complement strand
TATTATCTCCTCCAGCTTCTTTATTGCAATTTCACCCAAAACACCCTCGATAACTTCAACGCACTCCTTGAGATCGTCTCTCAGAAGGTTAAGAGCTAAAGCGGAGTTTATCAGAACGAAGTTCCTGTCCTCCTCTCTCCCCTTTCCAGCGAGAACAGCCTTAATCCTCTCCGCACTCTCCTCTGGCGAGTGACAAGGCATTATATCGACTGGCTTAAGCCCGAAATCTTCAGGTTTAACTTTGAAAATCTCGATACCCTTATTGACTTCTGCAACTATCGTTTCCCCCTTCGGATTAACCTCATCCAAGCCGTTGCCGTAAACGACATAAGCCCTTTCGACACCCAAAAACTCTAAGGCGTTTGCAACCTTATCAACCAAATCTGGAGAGCTTACGCCTATTATCTGGTATGACGGGTTTGCTGGATTTGCTAAAGGTCCTAAAACGTTGAATATCGTCTTTATGCCAAGTTCCTTCCTGACTGGCATTATACCTTTGAGGGTTGGATGATACATCGGTGCAAACAGAAACGTGAAGTTCGTTTTCTCGATCAAAGCCTTTGCCTGATCTGGATTTAGCCTATAGTTTACGCCTAAAGCTTCTAAGAGGTTTGCGGAACCGCTTTTCGAAGTTATTGAGACGTTTCCGTGTTTAGCAACCTTCGTGAAGCACGAGAGTATTATCGCACTTGCTGTGCTGACGTTGATTGTGAACGATCTGTCGCCACCAGTTCCACATGTATCGATAACTTCGCCCAAATCGAGTTTTACGGCTTTGTCTCTCATGGCTTTGGCAAATCCAGCAAGTTCTTCAGCGGTGTATCCTTTGGTTTGCAATGCTGTGAGAATTCCAGCGATCCTGATCGGACTTTCCTCTATCAGCTGGTTGAAAAGCTCGTAAGCCTCTTCAAAACTTAAATTCTTGCCTTCAACAATCTTCTCAAGCATGAACGAAACACCTCACGAAGCTTTCGGTATCCTCAGCAAGCATGAAAGCCGTGCCAATCAAAACCGCATCAGTGTACTTTAAAGCCCTCTTCAAATCATCCAAACTCCTTATTCCACTCTCACTGAGCCTTACAAACTTGTTTGGTATAAGTGGTGCAAGCTTCTCAGTCAAACTAACGTTTCCGTCATCTTTTTCAAGTTGACCTATATCCCTATTGTTTATCCCAACAATCGTCGTGTCTGTGTTTATCGCAATCTCAAGCTCTTGAGGAGTGTGAACTTCTACGACCGTATCAAGTCCGTGCTCCTTAGCAAAATCGACGAATTCAGCAGTCTTATCTTTCAGAATTCTCGTTATTAGTAAAACTGCGGATGCTTCAACCTCAGCCGTTTTCTCAATCTCGAATTTATTTGTTATGAAGTCCTTTCTCAAAACGGGTAAATCTGTGAGCTTGCAAAGCTCCTTAAGAAATTCGAAAGACCCTCTGAAGTGGTTAGGCTCGGTTATGTAGGATATTCCGCAGGCACCAGCCCTCTCGTAAGCTCTCAGAATTTCAATTGGGTTTCTACCTCTCAGCAGATCGCCGTGTTTTGGAGAGTGAACCTTAATTTCTGCAATTACAGCATTTTTTCCGTTCTCTTTAGTAAGCCTGATAGACTTGCTTAGTCTAAACATTGGGGATCGATCTCATAAACTGTATTTAAACCTTTTTCTTGGGAGTGATCCTGATGAGCGAGTGTAGTAGCAGTAGCTCATTCAAAAGATCGAGAAAAGTGAGAAAAGGAAGTTTGGGAAATGACTATTCTTTAAAAATCTCACCGAACTCAGTTATGTCCTTCTCGCTCGTCAAAAGTTCGTTGAGTACTTTTGGCAATTCGGAAATCTTAACTCTCACCTGTTTGGTTGTATCTCTGTCCCTAATTGTGACCGTCTCGTCCTCAAATGTCTGGTGATCGATTGTTATACAGAAAGGAGTTCCTATCTCGTCAAACCTTCTGTATCTCCTTCCTATGCTACCAGAATCGTCGTATTCTGTGTAGAAACCGTTCTCTCTCAACATCCGCACGATCTCCTTAGCTTTGGATGTGAAAGGCTCCCTTGAAAGCAAAGGCAGAACAGCAACAGGTATTGGAGCAACCCACCTCTTAAGCCTCAGAACTCTCCTCTCCTCCCCTTCCACAACATCCTTATCGAAGGAGTGCTCCAAAACCGTGTATGCTATTCTGTCCAAACCGAAGGAGGGTTCAATTACGTGCGGAACGATTTTTTCACCGTGAATCTCCTCCTCAACCTCAGCAATCTCGAAGAAATCTTTGGTTATCTCCACCTTCTCACCGTCAAGATCTATAGTTATCGATTCAACATCCCCCTCAATTTCAATCTCCTCAAGCTTCTTAGCAATCTCCTTTGCCTTCTGTCTGTAAACTGGGCCGAGTTTCTTCATGTTTGGAATTACCTTCTTCCTCTTAACCTTTATCGGCTTCTCAAACTGCACAAACACTCTCAAATCCTCTCCGCTGTGTTCCATGTGCTTCTTAAGGTCGTAGTCCGTTCTGTCAGCAATTCCAACGATTTCTATCCATCCGTATGCCGTTAGGACTTCGGCATCCCAGCAGTCTATTGCGTAATGCGCCCTCTCATCGTCCTTATGTTGTCTGAACCTCAGCTTAGCTTCATCTACACCAACCTCAAGTAGGAACTCTCTCGTTTTTCCTATGAAGTATGCCATGAGTTCGTGGCAGACTATACCCTTCTCAACAGCCTCCTTCAGCGTTATCTCGTGCAGAACATCGTTCTTGTCCAAGAGCTTTACGACAACGTTAGCATACCTTTCGAAGTTCGGATGTCTCTTCTCTCTGGGATTGACGAAGTATTCAAGTTCAGCCTGATTGAACTCCCTAAGCCTGATAACACCTTGTCTCGGACTTATTTCGTTTCTGTAAGCTCTTCCTATCTGTGCAACACCGAAAGGCAGTTTGTGCCTGAAATACTCCAAAAGCCTCCTGAAGTCTATGAAAATCCCCTGTGCTGTTTCAGGCCTCAGATAGCCCCTCTTCCCCTTTCCCGGTCCTATCGTTGTTGAGAACATGAGGTTAAAGAGGAAAGGCTCCTTGAATTTACCGCCACAACTGCACTTGAGGTCGTAGGTTTCGATTATCTCCTTCACGGTCTCTATACTAGGCTCGATCTCTATTCCCAATACATCTTTTATGTAGTGATCCGCTCTGAAAACTCTACCACAGCTTTCGCATTCGATTGCTACATCTGTAAAGCAGGAAACGTGCCCAGAGGCAACGAAAACTTCCTCAACGCACACCGTAGGAGTATCTATCTCAACAGCCCTCTCCCTCACCACAAAGTGTTTACGCCATATACTCTCAATTTTCCGCCTTAAAGCGTTACCCAAAGGACCGTAATCGACAAACCCAGCCATTCCACCGTATATCTCAAATGACTGCCAGAAGAAGCCTCTCCTAGTGAGCATCTCCATTAACTCGCTCATGCGAAGCGGTGATAGGGGACTTTTTAAAGATTTATCGACAAAGCAAAAAATTGGTTAGTGATGGCCAAGATAATACATGCATGACATCACAAACATCGAGATCGCTATCAGGAAGAATATCCAAGCCACAACCGACAAGGCTATTCCAGCAGCGTCCCCGCTCTCCATGTGCTCAGTGTGACAGGGTAAAATATAACTCTTTCCAAACCGTTAAATTCGATTGAGCCAACGAACATTGTGAAGTGTGCAATCTGCAAGGGATACAGGCTACTGTGCGGTAGGAATTTTTGCCCCATTCTGAGGAGGGTTAGGGTAATCAAGTCCGTTTTTAGCGATCTCAAGCTTGACAAAATTATCTTCGGCTCTTCCCCGCCATCGATCTTTGTAGGTGAGAGAGGTTATCCCAAAGTTAGAGTTGCCCCGCTCGTTCCTCCGATTGAAGGGGACACTTCAAGCTTGGATAGTCCGCTTAAGTGGGAAAACGTAACGCTCGAAGAAGCGATAAAGCGTAGAGCTATGCTCGTGATGGGTGAGAGGGTTTGTAACGTCAAAACGAGCTTGGATTTCGACGGACTCGTTATGTCCGTTAAACCTGTTGATGCTGAGATGGTTTTGAGCAAAAAACCCGTGCTAAAAATTGATTTGAGCGATATTTCTGCTGTAGTTAATCCTAAGGCTGAGCTTGAAAAGCTTAAGGTGGTAGGAAATCCAAAAGTTCCTAAAGCGGTTGATAAGATAGTTGGAGATGAGATAAAGGCTCAAAAGGCAATAGTGGATCTGTACGAGAAAGGGTTTGACGAATACTACATAATCAGGCTACTCTCCGCAGGTCTCTTGGGAATCGATAAGAAGCTTGTGCCTACCAGGTGGAGCATTACAGCCGTTGAGGATACAATCGGAGAGCATCTCAAGCGGGAAATTGTCGACTACAAGCCGATAGACCGCTACGAGGTCTACAGAGCCGAATTCTTAGGAAACGTCTACACGATTTTGATGATTCCATCAGCTTACGCTTTCGAACTCCTTGAGGTCTGGTTACCCAAATCTCTGTTCGGTTTCAGTGGAGTTTTGAGAGATTACGAGTTCTTCAAGAAGAGAGGCTACGCTAATGAAACGCTTGGAGCTTACTATTCCGCAAGGCTGAGCGTTTTGGAGTTCCTAAGAGAAAGAAAGAGGCAGGCAAAGGTTGTCGTTTTCAGAGAGGTCACCGAAGACTACTACGCTCCGATAGGCTCTTGGCAGATAAGGGTTGGAGTGAGAAAGGCTTTGAGGAATAGGGTGGGCATTTTTGACGATTTAAGCTCCGCTCTTAGCTTTTTGAGGAGTCTACTGAGACACAGGCTCGAGGATTATCTCAGAAGAGATGTAGTTTTGAAAGCTAAGACAATCGATAGCTATTTTTGAAATCCGTGAGTATTTTTCGGTGTGAAGATCGCCGTAACTGGAAGACCGGGTATCGGCAAAACTACGCTCTGTATGAAGGTTTTCAAGAGCTTAGATGGGGTTGAGGGCTTTGTGACTCTTGAGGTCAGAGAAAAAGGTAGAAGAATTGGTTTCAAGCTTCACGATCTCAAAAGCGGGGAGGAGCTTTGGCTCGCTAAGGTTGGAGAGGGTTATCCCAAGGTTGGGAAATACGTCGTCTTCTTAGAATCGATAGATCGTTTTGCCGAGAGGCTGAGAGGTTACAACGGAAATCTTGTCATAGTCGATGAGGTTGGTCCGATGGAGCTTAAAAGTGATGCGTTCGTGAAAGCGATGGAAGAGCTTGTTGAAAGCCCAAAAAATCTGCTCGTAACAGTTCACTACAGATCGAGGCATCCCCTCGTTGAAAGAATCAAGAGGGAGTTCGAACTATACGTAATCGATGAGAGGAACAGGGACGAGGTAGCGGAGGAGATAAT
>CAYMRE010000060.1:0-5378 GCA_964392755.1 uncultured archaeon | reverse complement strand
GATTTCGGTCTAAGCTGAGCCGTTAATGAAAAAGTTTTATTCGGTGGTAAACAAACTTTAAACATGCAGATTGAACCCATCCTTAGTTTTCTTTTCTTTACGATCGGAACGTTCTTAGCATTGAAAAGCTATAAGATCAAGAAGAGGGCATACGATATGGGGTACAAACTATTCGCAGATTTTAGAACAGCAGGAAAAGATGAAATCAATTTCATTACAAATTTTTGGCTGACCTTATGCACATCCGTTTTTCTATACATGGTAGCATCGTTCTTCGTCGTAATTTCCTTAAATCTTCCGCCCATCGATATGATGAAGGCTTTTATATCCCTAATAATATGCACAATGGGAATATACATCTGCATAGTAGTTACTCTTGGTTACCGTGAGAGAAGACGTTACGAATGCAAGCGAAGAGTTAAAATCGGATTTAGTAAGGAAAGGTTACCACTGTTTCTCAGCGATCTCGTTTTGACGGTTTTGATGATATTTCTCTTTACGATAACGCACCATGCAATCAAGTGGATCTTTTTATTCTTCGGAATATTTGTACTAATCGTCGGTTTGATTGGATTGATACTTAAACCCGCTAAGGGTTAGCTTTCCATCCTCAAACCTTATCAGCGGAGTTAAATGGCTCAAGCAGGAGTTATCTTTCAGACATTTTAAAAACAGCTTCTCGTGAAATCTCAGAGCTTTTCTAATCGCCCTCGGAAGCTCGTTCAACCTCTCTCCGAAAAGGTAACCTTCGAACTTCAGCTCATCTACGTAGATCTCCCTCCTTTCCAAGAGTAACCTGTAAACCTCTCTCAGAGTAGGTCTCAACTCACACTCTATCATGTGCAAACCACAACAGTTTGCGGTTTCCAAGTGGAAGTAACCCTCTTTGCACAAGCCGAAGTCCAAGCCGTACTTTCTACATGCACTGCTGAGGCTTTCCAAGATTTCGTAACAGTCAGCCTTCAGAAGCTCACCTTCAAACGAGTAGTGACTCCATCTGTTCCAAAATCTACCGTAAAAGTCGATCTCGCCCCTTTCAATCCTTAAAGGTTCTGTGGTTATCTGATCTGCGACATCTTTAACCCTCTCCACGAACTCCTCAGCATCTGCAAAGGAGTAATTGGGAATTAGTGGTTGCAACCTCAAAACCTTTGGTGCATCGATGTTTTCGAGGGCTTTAATCCTACTTTGCGGGTGAGGAGCCCTATGTTCAAGCTCGTTTCTGTCGAGGGAGCTTACCGAAACCTGCACGACTATCAAACCGTCCTTAGCCATTTCCTCTATCAAGCTCTTCCAAGGATTCTTGGCTATTCTGTCGGATTTCGTTGAGAGTATCACGGGTATACCGTTATCCATAGCTATCTTCATGAGCTTGTAGGAGACTCTTGCATTTTCTTCTATGTCTTGCAGTGGATCGCTCAGCGTAGATAGCCTGAAGGGAATCCTTAAATCGAGCTTCTTTGCGACTTTTGCAAACATCCCTATTGCCTTAGGTCTCGGCTTGATCCTTCCTCCCCTATACCATCTTGCATAACAGTACAGACATGAATAAGCACAGTTCGTGTAGGGTTCGAGCCTTAAAACTGAGTAGCAGAGAGGGCTGATTATCTTTGAAGGGTTTATTGCGAGTTCCATGCTAAGCTGGCTTTATCTCAACCTCAACAATATCTCCAACCTTCAAATCGAGTGTACAGTAGGTGTCGTATTCGAGGGTTATAAAGCCGTCGAAGCTGAAAGCCTCTTCAACCTTCCTTGCGAGATTCATTCCCATCTGCATGCTGAATTCAAGCATCTTTTCGGGGGAATCGATTTTTGGAACGATAGTCGCTTGACTTCTCAGCTTTTTGAAGTAAATCACAACCTCATCGTCCTTAAGCTCGATCCTGACTATTCTGTATTTCATGAAGATAAATCGAAAGAGAGTATAAAAAGTTAGCAGAAAGGTAGCTTCGTCATGTTCAAGCCATCTTCCTCAATCCTTATGAGTTCGTTCAGCTTTGCAATTCTTTCTCCTCCAACCACACCAGTCTTGATAAGCTTCGCATTGAAAGCAACGCTGAGGTGAGCAATCGTGTTGTCTTCAGTTTCACCGCTTCTGTGCGATATAACTACATACCAGCCGTTGTCCTTAGCGAGTTTTACAGCTTTAAACGTGTCCGTGAGCGTTCCTATCTGATTGGGCTTAATCAGAACTGTGTTAGCCGATTTCAGCTCAATTCCCCTCTGAATTCTCTTTATGTTCGTCACGAATACGTCGTCACCGCAAATCATGCATCTGTCGCCAACTTCCTTCGTAAGCTCCGCAAAGCCTTCGAAGTCTTCTTCGTGCAGTGGATCCTCAACGTAAAGCAGGTTGTAGCGATCGACAAGCTCGGCTATGTAACTTATCTGCTCTTCAGTAGTGAGCTTCTTGTCCTTGTAAACGTAGAATTCACCATTCCAAAGCTCTGTAGCGGCGACATCTATCCCCATCCTAACCTCAACGCCCGTCTCATCCTTAACAATGCCTATAGCCTCGCTTAGAATCTCAAAAGCATCGTCGTCGGTTATCTGACAAGCCCAAGCACCTTCATCACCTTTACAAGCGAAAATTCCCCTCTTCTTGAAGAGTTTCTTGAGAGTCTTGTGAACCATCGCATTTGTTCTTTGAGCTGTGAAGAAGTCTTCAGCTCCAACGGGTATCACCAAGAACTCCTGAATGTTCGTAGAACCTTCGGCATGCTTTCCACCACCTATGACGTTGCCCAATGGGTAGGGTAATTCTTTCGCGAATATCCCGCCGAGATACTCGTATAGAGGCATACCTAAAAGCTCCGCTCCAGCCTTTGCAACCGCTAAACTCGTAGCTATCGCAAAGTTGCCACCGATGTTTGAGAAGTTCTCAGTTCCGTCGATCTCTCTAAGCTTTTCATCAATTGCAACCTGATCAAATACAGAATAGCCTATCAGAGCTTTAGAAATTTTCTCCTCGATCTCGTCGATTTTGTACGGATCAACCACAACAGCCTCGTGCGTTCCAGTTGAAGCACCGCTTGGAGCTATAGCCCTTCCAACAACATCTCCAGCGTAAACTTCGCATTCCACAGTTTCGTTCCCCCTGCTGTCAAAAACTATTCTGAAAATGACGTCTTCGATGATCATATCGTTAAGTGTTCTGGAGAAGGTATAAGCTTTTTGAATTTACAGTATTAAACTCAACTTTGACTCTTTCCGCTTGATTCCCGATCTTCTTATCGAATGATTAACAAAACTCTTAATCGACTGTGTGTAATTGATCAAATGCTCACAGCTAAGGTCGAAGGTTGGATAAAAAGCTTCGTGAAAGGTAGATTCTGGAGAGAACCACTTGTATCATTCTGCTCAGCCGATGCTACTGAAAGATTGCCAAAAATTGTTCCCAATCATTTGACTGCAGAGGATTTACTCCCAAAAGCCAAAAGCGTTGTAGTTTACTTCATTCCATTTACGGAAGAGGTCGTGAAGAGCAACATTCTTGGAGTAAAGCCTTCAAACCTCTGGGCTTTAGCTTACGTCGAGACAAACAAACTTATAGAAATCCTAAACCGCTATTTGGCTAAGAAGCTCGAAGTTGAGGGTTTTAAGAGTGCTGTGATCAAACCCACACACAACTTCGATGAGGAGACTCTGATGAGTATGTGGTCTCACAAGCACGTTGCATATCTCGCTGGACTCGGAACTTTCGGAGTTCACACGATGATAATAACTGAAAAGGGATGTTGCGGGCGTTTGGGGAGTCTTGTAACCACAGCAGAGTTTGAATACAACGAACCACTGGAAGAGGAGTTTTGCCTCTACAAGAGAGGCCAAAGCTGTTTGGAGTGCGTCAAAAGATGCCCTTTCGGAGCGTTAAAGGCTGTGGGGTTGGATAAAAGAAGATGCTACGAGATTTTAATGGAAAACACCAAGCTGTTCGATTTTGGATTTGCCGACGTGTGTGGTAAGTGTGCCTGTGGAGTTCCCTGTAGCTTGAAAAAGCCTTAAGATTTTCTCCATTCGATTTTTCAGTTTTTTATTCTTGATTTCTTCGGGAGAATTCTTTATGGCACACCTTCTCCCATTTTTAACTTATCAAAAATTAATTAAAAACAATAAAGGAATTAAATCAAGCCACCCAAGTAGAGGAAGTACACAACGAAGACTCCAGCCAAAATCCACAGCAGTGGGTGCACTTCTTTAGCTCTTCCCGCCACAAGCTTCAGAACGCAGTAGCTTATGAAACCAACACCGATACCATCTGCAATGCTGTACGTGAACGGGATCGTTGCCAAGACGAAGAATGCTGGCAAAGCCTCTGTATAATCGCTGAAGTCCAAGTTGCTAAGTACATTGAGCATGAGAAATCCGACGACTATCAACGCTGGAGCTGTAGCAAATGACGGAATAATCTCAGCAATCGGTGATACGAAGAGTCCAATTGCCAAGAACAGCAGACCAACAACTACCGCAACGAAACCTGTCCTACCTCCCTCTTCAATACCCGCAGCACTCTCTATGTACGTCGTTACGGTGGAAGTTCCGAGTATTGCACCCAAAGTCGTTCCGACCGCATCGGTTAAGAGTATCTTCTCGGAATCGGGAATCTCTCCCTTCTCGTTTATGAAACCAGCCTTAGCACTTAAGCCGGCAACGGTTCCAAGTGTGTCGAAGAAGTCAACCATGAAGAATGCAAAGACGACTCCTATGGCACCAACGTTCAACAGTCCTCTCAGATCGAGTTTCATGAACGTGTAGTCCAATGTTGGTAGTGAGAATATCGACTTCGGCGGTGGAGTAAGTCCCAAAGCTATGGATATGCCTGTTACCGTGAGTATCGAGATCAGAAGGGCACCGGGAACCCTCCTTACCATCAGAGCACTGGCTAAGAACACACCAAACACCGCAAGCCAAAACTCTGGAAGCTTGAAGAATGCTGTGTTTAACGTGGGTATCCAGTCCACGGGATTCAAAAGCCCGGGAACACTTGCATTCGGGTTGGTAACAGATACCGTTACTATTCCAGCCTCTCTAAGACCTATCAGTGTTAAGAACAGACCAATTCCAGCACCGAGTGCGTATTTTTGGGAGAGGGGTATTGCGTTCACCACCGCACTTCTAACCTTGGTAAGCGACAGGGCTATGAAGATCAGACCCTCGACAAATACCGCAGCCAAAGCTACCTGCCACGGATAACCCATTCCCAAGCAGACTCCGTATGTAAAGTATGCGTTCAAACCCATTCCTGGAGCTAACGCAAATGGCTTCTTGGCGTACAACCCCATTATTAACGTTGCAATTCCAGCGGAGAGTGCCGTTGCAGTTACGAGCGACGGTATAGCCTCTTTACCCATTGCAACGCTGAGAATCGATGGATTCACGAA
>CAYMRE010000059.1:0-5402 GCA_964392755.1 uncultured archaeon | reverse complement strand
CCAGCAAAGCACATAAACCCTATTGCAACCCAGTCCTTCCCCTCAAGGTTTACACCGAGTTTTGGAAGAAGGAACTTGTTCACGTAGATTAGAAAAACGAGGACAATTATTCCGAGCGGGTCTCTCGACCTGATACCGTCGGTTATCAGGAAAGACAGAAAACCCGCTATCACTCCCAAAATAAGGGGAATGACCGTCTTGATCAGACCCTCTCTGTTCATCGCCATCACCTGAAGTTGGGTCTCTTAGACAGCAACATCGGTAAGGGCAAAGGCTTGAACGGTTTACCCTCACACTCCTTTTTAATCCTTTCCGCAAGTTCATCGATGCTCATCTTAACCCTTTTCTGCTCCTTCAAAGTCGACTCTGCTCTGATCGTTACAGTCAAAAATCCTCCTTTCACTTCCTCCTCACCTATCACAGCAACGTAAGGTATCCATTCCCTCCCAGCATCTCTTATCTTCTTGCCCAGTGTTTCATCCCTGTCATCAACATCCACTCTAATCCTACGCCTACTCAACTCATTTGCAACCTCAATTGCCCTATCCAAATACCTCTCAGAAACGGGTATAACTCTAACCTGAGTTGGAGAGAGCCAGACGGGAAGCATTGGCAACTTGCCCCTTTCCATCTCCATGTGGGCTTTCTCAAGCAGTGCATACATGCACCTTTCTATAGCTCCGCTTAAAGAGCAATGCAGTATCAAAGGTCTCCTCCTCTCACCGTTCTCATCCACATAGCTTATGTCGTATCTTTCAGCATTTTCAACATCTATCTGCACAGTTGATAAAGCCGATGCTTTCTCCAAAGCATCTACGAAGTTGAACTCAAACTTCAAAACGAAGTAGAAGAATCTCTGATCCCACATCTCCACTAAAATAGGCTTTCTAAGGACATCGACGAGGGAGTGAATGAAGTCCCTATTCTGCTCGTAGAAATCTTTCGTAACTCTAACCGCAACTTCGTAATCCTCAGGATTAATTCCAATTCCCTTTAAAACTTCTACTGAAAGCTTGTATTGGTTGAAGAACTCCTGTTTAGCCTGCTCCATGTCCCTTACAAATGTGTGCATGTCTGGCATCGTGAAAGCTCTAAGCCTCCTTAAACCTACCAACTCTCCTCTCTGCTCCTTTCTGAAGGAGTATCTCGTCAGTTCGTAGAGCTTCATCGGCAGATTTTTGTAGGTTATGACGGAATCGTGAGCTATTAGGAACTGACCAAAGCAAGCCGCAAAACGAAGGAAGAACTCCCTTTTGTCGCCCTTGATTATGTACTGCCTCGCTGGGAACCTCTCCAAATACCTCCTCAGGGTTGGATGACTTCTATCGTACATTATCGGTGTTTCGACCTCCATAGCTCCGTATTCTATGCACTTCAGCGTTACGAACTCCTCAAGCAGGCTTTTGATTAGCCTACCCTTAGGATAATACCTCAGATGTCCGGAATCTGAGGCTGGTTCGTAATCGGCAATTTCAAGCCTCCTCATAAGCTCAACGTGTGGAGGTATTTTGTCAACAGCCCTCCTCTTCTCCATCTCATACCTCGCAAACTTCCTCAAGTTTTCGTAACCTGTGAAGTCGAATTTTTCAACCTCAACGAGCTCCTTATCTGGAGTAAGGATGAACCAGTAGCTCTTAACCTTCTCCTCAGCCTTTAAAGCTTGAGTAACCTCTTTTTCCTCTTCAACTACTATCGAACGGGAAAGCTCGCTGAGAGGATGTCCTTTGCAGGAGAGCTTGAAAGCTTTATACCAGCCGAAAGGTGCACGATGAACATCAAAATCCTTACTGAGTTTGTTCTCCATCTTCTTTAAAACGGCAACAGCGGTGTCTGGATCGGCTAAGTTTGAGGAGAGGTGAGCGTAAGGGTAAACGACTACCTTTTCTACGTTGAGCTTTTTGGCAACATCCTTAATTTCTTCAACAGCCCTATCTACAACCTTCTCATCACCCTTTTCAACGGACGTAAAGACGACGAGACACTCCTCAACTCTCTCCCTTTTAGGCTCGCAATCCTCAGCGAACTTCGTCTTCTCTTTAGGCTCGTATTCGATGTAATCCGCATGGATGAGCAGAAGTCTCATGAAACCTCCAAAGGTCGACTGCTTAAAATTTTAATGGAAAACGATTTATCGGTGTTAGATTACTTACGTCATGCCCTACGAACACTGTCTCGAAGCTATATTCACGAGGGTCTCAATTCGAAGGTTTAAACCCGATCCTATTCCAGAGGACATGATCAGGGTCATTTTAGAGGCTGGGAACGCTGCACCTTCAGCGGGAAATTTACAGGCGAGAGACTTTATCGTTGTTAGAGATGAGAATACCAAACTGAAGTTGGCAAAGGCTGCGTTGAAACAGATGTTCATAGCTGAGGCTCCAGTTGTTATCGTTGTCTGTGCAAATTACCCACGTTCCATGAGAGTTTACGGAGAGAGGGGAAGGCTTTACGCGGAGCAAGATGCCACCGCTGCGATTGAGAACATACTCTTGGCTGTGCACATGCTTGGGTTGGGAGCGGTTTGGGTCGGAGCTTTTGATGAGGTTGAGGTAATGGACATACTTGGAATTCCAGACTACGCAAGACCAATGGCCATAGTGCCAATAGGCTACCCAGCTGAGGAACCCAAAAGAAGGGAGAGGTATCCGATAGAGTATCTAACGCATTGGGAAAAATGGTAACGACGTTACGTTCTTATGTAACTCCAAATGACTCTCTTGAGCTTCTCTATCAGCTTTATTGCGTCATCGATGTAAACCAAATAATCGTCTTCATCGAAGAACTGATGGTAAAAGTTGGCATGAAGCTTCTCAGAATATTTGAACAGTTTATACATCTCCTCATCGTTACAATCGATTGCAATCTCCTTAACGAAGTTCTTTAGCTCCTGATGACTCATGAGAGGTCTTTGATTTCTTATAATACTTAAAGCATTCAACAAGCTGACAATTGCTCCCCAAAGACATTCGCATGCCTTTGTATATTCCTTTTGATCGTACAAACGCTTGAAATTGTGTTGATACATTTCCGCTTGTTCTATATACATTCTGACTCTTTCACTATCGACCATTTAACATCCCTTTTGGGATACAACAAAATTTCCCTTCCGTTAACAATCGCCTTTTCAAGCCTTAAAGTGATCAAGGCTCCAACTGTAACACCGAATTCTCTCAATTTATTCCATGCGTCTGGAGTAAAAAATAACGCATCAAATAAAAGCACTTTGCTGTAAATTAGTTCAATCTCTAAACCTTCAAAGCCTTCCATTTGATTCTTGCCAACCCACAACTCCAAGACTTTTCCGATGACCTTACTACCACTCTTAAGCTCGTAATAGGTTTCACTCAGATACTTGGGATTAACGTAAACGTATACGGGTGCGGTATTCGGTGGATTTAAGAAGGTTTTTCTGATTTCACTTTGAACTATCAATGCCATACCTTGTTTTCTGTAGCTGTTTTTATAAACTTTACTTAGCTTTAAGCGTAGATCGTCAAAATGTCCTCATCCTCTAGCACGTGATCCAAACCAACCCTCTGTCCCTGATACTTTACAGATTTACCCCAAACCTTTGCATACCTAAAGCTCTCAAGCATACCTCTGTGCAGTTTCTTGCAGACATCTGCAACTGTACAACCCCTCCTCATTATCAAAGGCTCGTCAAAGTCGGGCTTTCCACCCGGGGGTTTGAGGTAAATTCTTATGAAATCCAGTTTCCTGTAAATCTCTTCCTTCAATTTGTCCAAGTTTATTCCCTTCTCTGCGGAGATCGGAATTACATCTTCAGGTAGTTCAGGCTGATAGAGATCGATCTTGTTCACAACGGTTATCGACGGAATGTAGACCCTGTTACCCATTATAGCATCGATCAACCTGTCGAGCGTCAAATCTTCCCTTATTATAACTTCAGCGTTGTGGATTCTGTTTTCCTTCAAAACCTCAACAATCGTGCTCTCATCTAAAGACAAGGGAACAGTTGAAGTTATCTTAATACCTCCCCTTTCCCTCTTCTTTATAACAACCTCTGGTGGCTTTTGATTTAACCTGATTCCAGCCTCATAAAGCTCCTTTTTTATGATGTCGATGTTATGAAGTGTAAACACGTCAACTACGATAACGATCAAATCTGCGTTCCTTATGAAGCTCAAAACCTCCCTTCCCCTCCCCTTTCCCTTGGATGCTCCTTCAATCAGCCCGGGGACATCCACTATCTGAATTTTCGCACCTTTGTATTCCAACATGCCCGGAACTGGCTTTAGAGTTGTGAAGTCGTAATCGCCAACCTCGCTTTTCGCATTAGTCAGAGCGTTTAGGAGAGTTGATTTCCCAACTGAAGGAAATCCTACCAAGAATACGCTTGCATCTCCCTCCTTCCTCAAAGAGAAAGCTGGGGCTTTAGACCTCCTTTGCCTCTGCTTCTCAAGCTCCTCTTTAAGCCTTGCGAGCTTAGCCTTGAGCTTACCTATGTGGTGTTCAGTAGCCTTGTTGTAAGGTGTTTTCTTGATCTCCTCTTCAAGTCTCTTGATCTCTTGAATTATATCCATCGCAAGTTTAAAAATAGGGACAGCTTTAAATCGTTTTCGTGTGTTTTCAGTCCAACTTCAGGAAAACAGAGAGGAGATAAGGGTTAAAGGTGAGGTGGCTGGAGCGATGTTGATATTTGTAGGAATGGGGCTCTGGGATGAAAAGGATATGAGTTGTAAAGGCTTAGAGATCGCAAGGAAAGCTGATGAAGTTTACATCGAGTTTTACACTTCAAAGCTCATGGGAACGAGCTTAGAGAGGGTTGAGAATTTTGTAGGGAGGAAAATCGTCGAGTTAAGTAGGAGCGATCTTGAAGAAAACTGTGGTTGGATAATCGAGAGGGCTAAGGAGAGAAACGTTGTAATCCTTGTTCCCGGTGATCCAATGATCGCTACAACCCATTCAGCTTTGAGATACGAAGCTGAGAGAAGAGGAGTTAAGACGAGAATTGTAAACGCTGGTAGTATAGTCAATGCAGTCTGTGGTTTAACAGGATTGCACAACTACAAGTTCGGTAAATCCGCTACTGTCAGCTGGATGAAGTCAAGAACACCGATAGACGTTATAAACCAAAATCTAAGCATAAACGCACATACACTGCTCTTCTTAGATTTGCATCCCAAGCCCATGACTGTAAAGGATGCTGTAGAGATTCTGATGGATGTTGAGAGTAGTGTTGGAGATTTGTTTGCGGTGGGAATTGCAAGGGCTGGGAGCGAGAATCCAGTTGTGAAGTGCGATAGAATGAAAAGTTTAAGGGATTACGACTTCGGCGAACCTTTGCACGTCATGGTCGTGTTGGCTAAGCTACACTTTATGGAGTTCGAATGTTTAAGACTGTTCGCTCAAGCTCCAGATGAGCTTGAGGAGATTGTTGA
>CAYMRE010000058.1:0-5426 GCA_964392755.1 uncultured archaeon | reverse complement strand
TGCGGGGGGAGGGATTTGAACCCTCGAACCCCTACGGGACGGGACCCTGAATCCCGCGCCTTTGACCTGACTCGGCAACCCCCGCTCGGAATGAACTAGTTGAAAAGTGATAAAAATTTTACTAATAGGTCTCTCTAAGCTTCAACCTGCTCTTAACGTCCTCAACAGCTGACTTTAGATCATTCTGAGTTATCTCCTTCCTTCCCTCAAGCAAAGCTTTCAGTACAGCCTCCCTTACAACGAGTCTAAGTTCCGCTCCTGTGAATCCTTCAGTGATCTTAACAATCTCGTCTATGTCGTAGCTTCCCGGTACCTTAGCAAGTATTATCTCAAGTATTCTCCTTCTTAAGCTTTCCGAAGGCTCTGGAAACTCTATAACCTTATCGAACCTCCTCCACACTGCCGGATCGAGCAGACTTGGATGGTTTGTTGCAGCTATGAGTATAACGCCATCCTCAACCAGATTAATCTCATCTATCGACTTGAGGAGAGTATTAACAGCCCTCTTTACGGCTGCATGCTCATCGCTCGTTCTTGTCTTCGCGACGTAGTCGAACTCGTCTATGAACAGGATACAGGGACTTAATATCTTCGCAAGTTCGAAAACCTTCTCTATGTTTTTCGAAGTTTCACCCAGGTATTGGGAAGTTATCATCGAGAGCTTTACTTCTACGAGAGGTAATCCGAGTTTTCTACTCAATGCCCTCGCTGTAGTAGTCTTTCCAGTTCCGGGAGGTCCTATGAAGAGTAGCTTTCCCACATCTGTCAAACCTATCTCCCTTAAGAATTCCCTCTCTTCAAGAGCTATCTCGATCTTTCTAATCTCTTCAATTTGATCATCCGTTAAAGCGATGTCTGAGAAGTCAACCCTTATGTCTTCTGGTGAGTATACCCTAACCAAACTCAGCATTTCCGATGTTTCCTTATTCTTCTCAAGCTCCGCTAGGACGCACATCAGCCACTCCTTATCGCTACACTTAGGAGCGTTCATCTTCTTAGCCCTTTCATATGAAACGTTCAGAGAATCGTAGTTCTGGTAGTAGTATGCGAGTATGGGGTTTCTCTCTATCCTATCCAGAGCTCTCTGAGCAAACCACTTCACGGCAAGCTCAAAAGATGTCAACTTTATCTGCTTGGTTATTGCGTTGTAATCGACGAACGGTAAGTTCTTCAAAGCGGATTCTACATTACTAACTATCTTTTTTGCGGTGTCGTACTTGACAACGAGAGGTCTCGTTATGCCACTCTTCCCGTAGAAAGCCTTTCTCAACTCTTTGGGTATGTCGTCTTCAGTGAGTTCTTCGAACCTGTTGTATATCTCCGCTGTCAAGAGTAGCTCGACAAGTCTAACCGACTCCATGCAACTGAACCAATCTATGGCATTTATTTTAAACCTTTTGCTCGAACTGTGACAAATCGCTCGAATTATTATTTGAGCATTTACATATATTATGTTGCAACAGTCGATCAAAAGCTTGAAATATCCTTAACGTGATCTTTGCTCTGCAAATCACAAAAAGATGAAACGTATGTATAAAGTGTAGCTCCGCCAACCGACCCGATATCATGCTTATCAATCGGGCGTGAGGGGCGGAGCGCTAACAAAATATTGGGGTGTGAGTATATAACTGTAGCGGGTGGTAAGGTATGGCGAAGAGTGGAAACGATAAGGTAATAGATTTGGAAGATTTGCCCGGAGTAGGACCTGCTATAGCTGAGAAGCTTAGAGAGGCTGGGTATGACAGTATAGAGCTCATTGCAGTAAGCTCACCTGCTGAGTTGAGTGCTGTGGCTGATATAGGTGAAGCTACCGCCCTCAAGATCATAACAGCTGCGAGAAAGCTGGCAAATCTCGGTGGATTTGAGAGCGGTGAAGTCATATTTCAGAGGAGACAGGAGGTAGGTAAAATCACAACTGGAAGCAATGCTTTGGACTCGTTGCTTGGCGGAGGAATTGAAACCCAGTCCATAACAGAGTTCTTCGGAGAGTTTGGTAGTGGAAAGACTCAGATATGCCATCAGTTGGCTGTGAACGTCCAACTGCCGAGAGATAAGGGCGGTTTGGAAGGCTCGGTAATAGTAATAGACACCGAGAAGACCTTCAGACCCGAAAGAATAATTCAGATGGCTGAAGCCAAAGGATTGGACGGGAAGGAGGTTTTGAAGAACATATACGTCGCTCACGCTTACAACTCCAATCACCAGATGTTGCTCGTTGACAACGCTAAGGAGTTGGCTCAGAAACTTGCGAAGGAAGGAAAACCACCCGTGAGACTTCTCATAGTGGATTCTCTAACATCCCACTTCAGAGCGGAATACGTTGGGAGAGGAGCTTTGGCTGACAGACAGCAGAAGTTGAACAGACATCTCCACGATCTGATGAGGTTCGGAGAGATATTCAACGCCGCGGTAGTCGTAACCAACCAAGTTATGGCAAAACCAGATACGTTCTACGGCGATCCGACAAGACCCATAGGTGGTCATATAGTGGCTCATACCGCAACTTACAGAGTGTATCTTAGGAAGGGCAAAGGTGAACTGAGAGTTGCAAGACTGATAGACTCCCCACATTTGCCAGAAGCGGAAGTTGTTTTCAAGATAACTGAGAGGGGAATAGAGGACAAGTGATTTTCATTATTTTACAAAAAATCTTTATTACACCCTATCTCCAAAACTCCATGAGATGCTTGACCGTAGCAATATCAGCTGTTTTAATGGGATCTCTCGCAATCTTCGTAAGAAGCATCGATGTTAATCCTCTAATTGTTACGTTTTTCAGAATGGCTTTTGGTTTAATCTACCTCCTTCCCGCAATTAAAATGGTTAGATTTTCTCTTTTTAAAAATTTAAAGGTTCTATCACTATCCTTCATAAGTTTATTCACTATTGCCTTTTACATTTCATCAATTCAGCTTGTAGAGATGGCTGTTTCCGCTCTCCTCCTTTATATGGCTCCAGTTTATGTCATAGTATTCATGCTACTTAGAAGAGAGAACATTGATAGGACATCGATTCTCTCCTTAATCACAGCTTTATTCGGTCTATACCTTCTACTTTCACCTTACTACAGCCTAAACTTTGGCATAGTATTCGGAATCTTTGCTGGCCTATGCTACGCCGGATACTTTCTGCTTGCCAAGGAGGTGAGAGAGTTTGCATCATCGATCGAAATAACTTTCATAACACTGCTCATATCGTCTCTAGCTTTAGCGCCTATTGTACTTTCATTCGATACATTGAGCGTATTGAAGGCTAAACTACTCTGGTTGCTTGGTTTGGGATTGATACCCACGGCGATTCCGTTCGTACTCATGAACTACGGAATAAAGTTCTGTAAAAAGGAAAGTGCGCCAATAATAGCTCTCATCGAACCCGTTTCGGCTGGAATATTCGGATTTCTATTCTTCAACGAGGTTCTAACTGTAAAGCAGTTGTTAGGTGCAGTTTTAATCCTTTCAAGCGTTTTTATAGCTCTGAAGTCAGGTGTAGAGGGTTAGAGCTTGAGTTACGCACACTCTAACGCAGAAGCCACAGTGTATGCACTTCTTTGGATCCAAAACGACCCTCCAGTTTTCATCGAACTTGAAGACTTCCATGGGGCACACACTTATGCAAAGACCGCAGTGTATGCACTTGCTGTCATCTTTGACTATTCCCTCACCAAGCTCCTGAACCTCAACACCGTACCTCTTTAGAACTTCCTCAACCTCCTCAACCTTCTCATCGTCCACCTCCACTATCATCTCACCCTCTCTTGCACCTACATCGGCTCTCAGTATGTTTATCAAAGCCTTCGTTTCAAGCGTTGCAATCGATATGACTGGCTTTCTAGTAGTTCTGGCATCAAACTTAAGTCTCAAAATCACGTTATCACCTCGCGAGCAGTTTGCTCAAATCTTCACTCGTAACCAAACCTAAAACTCTCATTTTGGAATCTACAACTGGTAAAGCGGAGATGTTGTACCTCTCCATCTTCCTTGCTGCGCTCTCAACTGGTTCATCTGGTAATGCCGTGATTACCTTTCTCGTCATGACATCCTTAACTTTACCCATCCTTCCCATAGCTACAGCCTTCGCAACGTCCCACGACGTTACAATTCCGACAAGTCTACCTTCATCGTCCACAACTGGAAGGTGGTTAACGTTGTTCCGAATTATTATTTTGGCTACATCTTCGACACTCGTGTCGGGCTTTACGGTTATAGCTTTCGTCATAACGCTCTTAACAACCTTAACCTCCCTCTGCCTCATCGGCTTTAAAACTCCCTTAGCAGGTAACCTTTCAACCGGAGAAGTTAAAAAGAATTCCCCCTCTTCTATCATCCTCTTAAGCTCATCCATAACCTTTCTAGCCATGTAGTAGCTTGAGAGAGGAGAAACTCTCACAGTTTCATCGTTTATTACGACTTTACCGCTTTTAAGTTCCGCATAACTTACCTTTCTCACAACGGGTCTGTCCCTTCTGGGGACACCGAAGTCTATTATTTCCGTAAATATTTCCTCATCTCTCACCCCAGTAAACTTCGCCATATCAACGTCCAATATCGGAATGGGAATTCCTATGCCCAAGCACATCGTAACTCCGTATCCCGGCATGACTATCGCCTTCATGAATTCGGGTTTCATCTCCTTCAAATTCCCCTTAACCATTAAGGTTCCAAAGGGTGGGGAGTGCTGGGTTCCTTCACCTATTACGTATCCCTTCGCACCGCACAGAAATATCCTCGTCCCTACACCTATCGTCCTGAATTCGGGATCGTTGTTTAGAGGGGAGATTTCTCCACAGCCAGCAAAAGTAACGTTCCCGAAATGAGGGAGGAGAGTTCCCATGTAGGTCCGTAAAATCCTGTCTGAAGAGTTCGTAGCAGCCTTATACCTCTGATAAGCGTTTCTCGGATTCACCATTACAGCTTGATTTATGTCCTCCAAGGAAATCTCCGTGATAATATTTTCTCTCGGATAGCAGTCCGTTCCGTAGCCGGTAGCTCTGAGTTCAACCTCCCTCCCGCTAACCAATTCTTCTATAACGTGTGCACCGCCGTAATCTTCCCTACTCTCAGAAACTTGAGTTACGCCCAGGTAAGCATCAACCGCAGCAATACCGGTATAAGCCTCAACATCGTTCAACCAAACCCTCCGCATCTTTATAGGAGGATCGGAATGACCGAAGTTGAAGAATGCCCCTGATGAGCACATAGCTCCGAAAGTTCCGGTGGTAACAACATCAACCTCCTTAAAAGCACCTTCAGGACCAAGCTCCTCAACTATTTCTTTCATTTCTTCAGCCGTAACAACGCAAACGTCGCCTTTTTTGATCTTCTCGTTGATCTCATCGATAGTTCTTTTCATAGCTTGCGGATATTTGTTTAGAATATATAGCTTTTTCCGATAGTTGATTTCGTTTTTCAAAAATTTTCTCGAATGAG
>CAYMRE010000057.1:0-5491 GCA_964392755.1 uncultured archaeon | reverse complement strand
TCAAAGCCTATTCCGTCTTCCAGTGCATCCCCTTCAATGAACTCTCTCGCTGGAATTGAGAATGTCATCAAATATCCCCTAACATCAGAAAAGGCGCACAGAACCTGTTTTATCTCGTGCTTTTTCAGCACTTCTCTTACATCCATGCGTTCAGCTGATATATAAGCTATATAAGTTTTACCATTCCCCCGCAAACAATGAAAAATCTTTAAGATTTTGGGGGCGTAATTAATATTAACTAAATTCATAAAATTTTACTCAAAACTGTTGATGGCTATTTGAATCTAATCTGTAGGATTTCAAGGAAATCAGTAGGAGTATACCCTACCGTAAGGTCTCTTGCTAACTGGAACGAGCTTCAGGAATTTACCACCGAGAATCTCGTCTTCTTTACCTTCCATTCCGAAATACCTGCAGTAATCCCTAACGACTCCTTCCAAAAACTTCCAGTCTTCCTCTTCCATCTCAACTATTCCCACTTCCTTTCCCAGCTGATGCTCCTCAACTATCCCCCGAATGAACATGACTCCCCCGTGCATTCCCGTCCCAACGTAATAGCATCTATGTCTCTCAACGTTCAAACCGAGAACGACAACCTTACCACCAGCCATATATTCACCCAAGAAGTCCTGAGCTGTTTGACCTATCACCAAAACGGGAACCTTATCCTTGTAACCTTTCATGTGTATCGCACACCTGTAACCTACGTAATCCCTTATAAATATCCTTCCACCCCTCATGCACATCGCTACAACATCCCCAGCTCTACCGTGCACAACAATCTCCCCGTCATCCATTGTGTTTCCCACACCGTCCTGTGCATTTCCATAAACGACTATTTTATGACCCGCTAAGAACGCACCCAAGTCGTTTCCGGGTGTCCCGTATATCTCTATCTCAACTCTCTTAGGTGGATTGAAGAACAGTCGGGAACCTATATACCTCTGCCCGCAGACGTTTCTCAAAACAAGTCTTTTCGCACCCCTCAGAACGCACTCCTTCATTAGATCGTTTAACTCTTTGTGCTTCAAATCTTTCGCATCTATTTCAGCAGTCTCGTCGTAAAAGTTAACGAATTTCATCAGCTCGTCAACCTTCCTAACACCATCGATGTAAGGATCGATGAGTCTCATTCGATCACCCCTAAAAACCTTCTCCAGCACCTTTTATACCCAAAATCCTAAGCTCCCATTCCTCCAAACCTATTCCCCTCAAATGCTCTCTATTTCCTCTCAAACTCTCTATGGCGTTTATACCCATTGCACCCATCATCTCCTTTATCTCTAAGCTCCAAGCTCTTAAGAGGTTTACCAAACGCTTCGAAGCCACCTTCGGATTCAAACGCTTAGCCAGGTTTTCATCCTGAGTGCATATTCCCCAAGCGCACTTTCCAGTGTAGCACTTCTGACACATCGTGCAACCCATCGCAATCAGAGCTGCGGTTCCAATGTAAACGGCGTCAGCTCCCAAAGCTATGGCTTTAACGACATCCGCAGAACACCTTATACCACCGCTTGCAATTATCGAGCACTTGTGCCTTATGCCTTCTTCCCTCAACCTCTGATCTACAACTGCAATAGCCATCTCTATCGGAATTCCGACGTGATCCCTCATGACCTTTGGAGTTGCACCCGTCCCCCCTCTAAAACCGTCGATAACTATCGCATCAGCTCCAGCCCTAACTATACCACTCGCAATCGCAGCGACGTTGTGAACTGCAGCAATTTTGACGAAGACTGGCTTTTCGTAGTTCGTAGCTTCCTTCAAAGCGTATATAAGCATGGCTAAATCTTCTATCGAATATATGTCGTGGTGAGGAGCTGGTGAGAGTGCGTCTGTCCCTTCGGGAATCATCCTCGTCTCAGAAATCTTCTTTGAAACCTTTTCACCGGGCAAATGCCCCCCAATTCCCGGCTTAGCACCCTGTCCTATCTTGATTTCAATTGCGCAAGCACAGTTCAGATACTCAGGATCGACTCCAAATCTACCGCTGGCACATTGAACTATAGCTACATCTCCATACTCTTCACGCATATCTCTCGGTAAGCCACCTTCACCTGTGCAGAACTTCGTTCCGAACTCCTTTGCAGCCATTGCCAGTGAAAGAAACGCGTTGTAACTTATAGCTCCGTAGCTCATCCCAGCGAACATTATAGGAGTTTCTATAACGAGGTTCGGTGAAATTTCGGTCTTTATTTCGAAATCATCTGGATCTATCTCCAACTTGTCCGGCTTTCTGCCTATAAAAGTTCTAAGCTCCATCGGCTCTCTCAAAGGATCTATAGATGGGTTCGTGACCTGAGAAGCGTTCAGAAGTATGTGATCGAAGTAAACCTTGTAAGGTTTATCGCTACCGGTTCCTATTAAAATTACACCACCCTGCTCAGCCTGCTTCTTTATATCAGAAATCACCTCCTTAGTCCAATAGGAGTTGGGTCTGTAAGAGCCCTCATAGGGCTTTACGATTAGAGCCTTGTTGGGACAGTAGATGACGCATCTCTGACAACCTACACACTTCGTGTAATCGATGATTATGTCGCTCTTATCCTCGTTCCAACTAAAAACGCCCCAAGGGCACTGCTTTACACAGACACCGCACCTGTTACATCGCTCCTCAATTCTCTCAACTATGAAGTCGGGAAGGAGATGAGACTTCATCTTCACTCTATCACCCTCTTCAGGGCTTTCTCATCTAACCTACCTATGACAGGCTCTCCACCGTGAGGAGTCCAGACTCTATCGGGATTGGGGCAAACCGCTCTTATTGCAGATTCCTCAGATGACAAAAACAGCAGATCTCCTTTTTCACCAGCTGTGAGTGGTCTAAGCCTTATCCTATCCGTTAATCCAAACATCTCGCCGTGATGAGCAACTATGACAGTCCAAGGCCCGTTAACAAGAAGTGGTCCGTAAACCATCCTCAGGGCTGTGTAAAATTTTCTCTCCTTTTCATCCATTCTGTCTATCTGATCCCACATTGGAGGAGCCAATATCTTCGCAACGACTTCTATGGGGTAACCGAACCTCCTCATCAATAAATCGAATATGTATGCCATTACTTCGGTATCGGTCATCAGAGTGCAGTGGTAACCGAACATCTCTAAATAACGCTTGTTCGTTCCGTAGCTTGAAATTTCACCGTTGTGAACTACGGTCCAGTCAAGAATACAGAAGGGGTGTGCTCCACCCCACCAACCCGGCGTGTTTGTAGGAAATCGACTGTGGGCCGTCCACATGTAACCCTTGTAATCCTCAACCATGAAGAACTCCGCTATTTCCCAAGGAAAGCCAGTTCCCTTGAACACACCCATATTTTTGCCAGAAGATATGACGTAAGCATCCTTAATTTTCGTGTTTATCTCCATAACCTTCTTAACAACGTAGTCGTCATCGCTCAACTTCTTATCTTGTCCCGATTTCTTGGGCGATACGAAGTAACGCCAGAAGAGT
The DNA here is from genome assembly GCA_964392755.1 of uncultured archaeon. GTDB lineage: Archaea > Halobacteriota > Archaeoglobi > Archaeoglobales > Archaeoglobaceae > Archaeoglobus_B. The sequence continues at coordinate 2,041 of CAYMRE010000057.1, read as the reverse complement.
GGAGGATCGACAACGTCAATCTCATCGTTAACTGGTATCTCCTCATCGTAAACGACGTGGAAGTTGTCGGTTAGGAACTCATCGACTTCCCTCTTTGCATCCATGTTTCTCCTCTCTATCATGACGTGGAAGCAGTAATACTCCTTGTAATCCTTGTATAAGCCGTAAACCGCAAAACCCGCACCCAAACCGTTTCCTCTGACGTACATATTTTTCATCGCTTCAACAACGATTTCACCGCTGAACCTTCTGCCACTCCTGTCCATTACACCGAATATACCGCATGAAGAACCAATCATAGCCAAACGCAGAAGTTGCCAAAGGAATAAAAAGTTAACTCAGACGAATCTAACACCCAACTCCCTCATACCGTTTCTACTTGCAAGACTTATTAAAAAGGGGGTAAGACATTCGACTATTCGAGAATTCGAAAGAGGTCCACCGTCTAAAGCTCTAAGTCTCTCGATACTGTTCACAATTTCCATAACAACGGCTTTCGCATCTTCGTTGTCTCCGCAAACTATTACATCAAACTCCGGAATCTCGCTGAGATTTGAAAACCTCTTTGCCGGAACGTTCTGAAAAGCTGAGACAACCTTGTCACCCAAAATACTCGCTATACTTTCTGCCATCGAACCGTTGGGGGGTTTGTAAACGAATCCGTTCTCCTTTACCATGGGCACTATCGGAGAGACAACGATCTTTTTCGAAAGAATGTCTCTATGCTCTCTCACAAAGTCCAATGCGTTTTCCCAAGGTATCGTCAATATGGCAACATCACAAACTTCTATCGCCTTCTCATTGGATGCACCCTCTATTTTACAACCGCACAACTCGCTGTACTCCTCTGCCTTTGCTTTAGCCTTCTCATCAATTCTCGAACCTACTATAACATTGTAGCCAGCTAAAGCGAGTCTGATAGCCAAACCCTTTCCCAAATTACCCGTTCCACCCACAATTGAAATTATCATCGTAAATCCTGAAAGTTTTCGAGTATATTAAATTTCTCTGCAAGCCTTCAAAACCTCTTCAGCAAACTCCATCGTCTTAAGGTTGCCTCCCAAATCGGGTGTAGTCTTTCCTTCCGCAATAACCTTCTCGACAGCTCTCTCTATCTTCTCAGCAACTTCGGAAAATCCCAAATGTCTCAGCATCATGCAAGCTGAAAGAATAGTTGCCGTCGGATTGGCTATGCCCTTCCCAGCTATATCTGGCGCACTTCCGTGAACGGGCTCGAACAGAGAGTACCTTTCACCTATATTCGCTGAAGGAGCCAAACCCAAGCCTCCAACCAATCCAGCGGTAAGATCACTAACAATATCACCGAATAAGTTTGTAGTAACTATCACATCGAATATCCAAGGCTTTGTAACCAGGTAAAGGCAACCGGCATCTATGTAGTAGTCGTTCACTTCGAAATTGTACTCTTTGGCTATGTCGTAGAAAACCCGCTTGAAAAGCCCGCAGGTCTTCTTTAGCACGTTGGCTTTGTGCAAAGCGGTAACCCTTTTTCTTCCCTCCCTTTTTGCAAATTCAAAGGCGAATCGGACAATCCTTTCACAACCCTTTCTCGTTATAACCCTCATGGCAACTGCAGAATCTCCAACGTCGAACTCGTAACCCTTGTAGAGGCATTCGGTATTCTCCCTCACAACGACCAAATCGACGTTGTCGTACAGGCACTTTACACCTCTCATCGATTTCGCTGGTCTTACGTTTGCAAAGAGGTCGAGTTCCTGCCTAAGCTTTACTATAACATCCGCAGCTGTTTCTCCTACAGCACCGAATAGGATTGCATCGCTCTCCTTACAAAGCTCCAAAGTTTCCTCTGGCAAGGGAGTTCCGTACTTTTCAAAGCATTCATCTCCCGCCTCAGCGTAGACGTATTCGAAGGGAAGATCAAAGCCTTGGAGTATGTGAAGGGTTGCGGGAACAACTTCCTTCCCTATTCCGTCACCCGGTATAACTACGATCTTCTTCATGCGTGAAAGTTGTGGTTTGAGTTTAAACGTTTACTCGAAAGTGTGAAATACGGTCGATC
>CAYMRE010000056.1:0-5500 GCA_964392755.1 uncultured archaeon | reverse complement strand
GAAACTTTTATATTGCCAAAATACTCTTTGAGGCATGCACTGTCCGAACTGCGATATTCCAATTGACAGTGGTAAGGTTCTTGAAATTCTGCTTGAGAGGTTCGCGGAAAGAGGATTCAACATAAGGCTGAACGCTCTCGTTGAGTTCGTAAAACTCTGCTTGGACGAATACGGTGAAGTTGGAGTGGATGATGTAGATTCGTTCTGTGAATTCGTTGAAAAGAGATTCGGGACAAGGAATGTAGAAATTGAACACGTAGAAGCTTACTTTGATTTTTGACTCTTAACCTTCTTTACGACTCTCTTCCTCTTAACAGTTTTCTTCTCAGATCCTCTAAGCTTTCTCTTGGCAATGAATCCAACCGCTAATGCTGGAATGAGTGCAATCGCTAACGGTGTGATGGCTAATCCCGTGGAGATATTTGGAAACATACCCTCTTTTGCCTGAACAGTCGTTGCGACAGTTGTTGTGACTGTTGTCGTTGTAGCAACTGAAGTTGTAACTACGGTAGCGGTTGTTGTAGTTTTAATCTGCGTTTCCTGAATTGCGGGAACGACGACGTAAATTTCTCCACTCTCACTACCGGCAACGATTCTGAGGTCCTTACCTACGCTTACGTACGATATTGGTGATTCAAGGTACGTCGCCCAGACGACATCACCGCTTTCGTTTATCAAACAGAGGAGGTTACCACTACCGACTACGGTGTATCCCTCAGCTATATCAACGATAGATTTAGACTTGAGATCAACCTTCCAGACGATGTTTCCATCCGAATCGAGTAGGTATGTCTCCCCATCTTCACAACCGATTGCTATGCGTTCGTTTCCTATCGATACGGAAACGGGTTTACTCATTAAGGCTCTTTTCCAAATCAGGTCACCGCCTTTACTGAAGTAAAACACCTCTTTCAAATCCCCATTCACTACAACAACACCGTCGTAAGTCTCAAAAACCTCGATTGATGAGAAAGGCATTACCTTCGCAAGTCCGTCGAACTTCCAAATACACCACCCGTTCCTGTAAATCCAATCCAAGTCCTCATTACCCGTAGTAGACTTCCAAGGGAAGGGTCCACACTTCGTGAAGTAGTAGAGGTTGCCAATGCTGTCTACCGCAACGACGAAGTCGTTAAGATAATCAACGTCCGCAACACCGCTTTCCAGCTTGTATCTCCAAATCTCCGCACCCGTGGAGTTAAAGAGATACAGAAAACCCTTCACAGTTCCAACAACCACGTATTTTGAAATCTTTAAACAGCTGACTCTACCATCCAAATCCGAAGACCAACTTAAGCTTCCGTTTAAGTCGTAAACCCTGACACCGCCGTCTCCAACAGCTATTTTATCCCCGCAAGTGGATAGAATACACGATTCGCAGTTTACACTCCATTTCACATTTGATTCGTTCATAACGTAAATTTTGTGCCCGTCGTAAGCTAGAAAATCTCCGTTGCTCAAGAGAGTTAAGCTCCTCAATTCTTCAAACTTGTAACTCCACCAGTTCGATACGTTAACCTTTATCGCTTCCACGGGATATATCAACAGCACCAACAATGCGATCACTACTATGATCCTCACAATAATGATTTAGTGGATGTCCTTTAAAAACTTGTCGATCCTTTGACCTTTTTAACGACTCTGACGTATTCTATCACCGTGTGAGGATAATTTCCTGTTTCATCCTTCTCCAAAGCCTTGACCATATCCCAAATCGTAAGCAATGCTACACTTACTCCCGTTAAAGCTTCCATTTCTACGCCAGTTTTACCAACCGATTTGACCGTGCAAACCGCTTTGACGCCTTCATCTGTAACTTCGAATTCAATTGAAACGGAAGTTATGGGTATGGGGTGACACATGGGAATCAGCTCGGGCGTTTTCTTTACAGCTAAAATTCCGGCGATGTTTGCAGTAGCAAGTACATCACCTTTCGGAACTTTCCCACTTTTAATGGCTTCAATTGTATCCTTCTTAAGTCTAATAAAGCCTTCAGCCTTCGCTATTCTGACAACATCCTTCTTTTCCGATATATCCACCATCTCAACCCTTCCCATGAAGGCACGACGTTCGAATCCTACAAGGACTTTTCGAAAGATTTATTGTCGCTACGATTTGCACGGATTGTGCTACTATTTGCCTACGGAACGATTATGGATGTCGAAAAGGCGGGTAGGATACTTAAGAAAAACGTCAAGACCGCAAAGAAGGCGTTTCTACCAAACTACCGAATAGCCTTTAACGTCCCTTCCTCCTACGGTACGGGGAATCCGAATATCGAAGAGGGCGGAGAGGGCGTTTGGGGAGTAGTTTACGAGGTGGATGAGAAAATTTTAAATCTGTTGGACAGAGTGTCGCCAAGATACAAAAGAATAGAAGTTGAAGTTATCGTAGACGGAAAGCCCGTAAAAGCCTGGACATACGTTGGAAAGATTAAAGCTAACGTCAAGCCCGACAAATCCTGCGTTGAGAGGGTCATAAAAGGGGCTAGAACTCACGGACTTCCGGAGGAATACGTAAAGATGTTGGAGGGATTTTTGAATGAGGGAAACGGATAAGGGAATTGTTATTGAAATTGATGTAAGTCCAAACGCTAAAAGGACAGCTGTGGTAGGTTATGACGTTTGGAGAAAAGCTCTAAAGGTTTCCGTTAAAAGCCCACCTAAGGGTGGAAAAGCTAACAGGGAGCTTGTCGAATTTCTCGGTGATGTTTTTGGATGCGATGTGGAGATTGTAAAAGGAGAAAAGTCCACGAAGAAGACGATCCTTTTGAAAGGTTTGAAGTTGGAAAAGGCTTTAGAGGTCTTGAGAAAGTACGGGATAGACTTAATTTGCAACGGATCAAACCAGCAAAAGCGTAAAATAGACTGACGTTTAGGAACGTTCGATGGAGTACATATTTGAAGATGTTGTGATAAAGCCGAGCAACGCACCGAAATTCGTTCTGAACGGTGAGGAAGTGGATATTTGGAGTGAAGAGTACTCAAACTATCATTCGAAAAGCATCGTCGAATACGTTAGGGATGCAATCCTTGAGTACGAAAAGAGAAAAGAGGATCCGTTTCCCGAGATAGTCGGAAAGGAAGTTGAGAAGGAGATGGTTAAGAACGCACTGATGAGCGGTTCAAACATACTTTTCAGGGGGAGGAAGGGTTACGGGAAGACCACTTTCAGTAAATCCATTGCAAAACTTTTGCCTGAAAAACTTTTGGCTGTTAAGGGTTGCAAGATAGGTTGCGACCCAACACATCCAAGCTGTTTCTCGTGCAAGAAGAAGCTTCTTGAAGATGATGTCGTTGAACTCACTTGGATTCCAAGGAAGTGGATAAGAATTGCCGGCGATCCGATGATGACCACTCGACAGCTGATAGGAGGTATAAGCATTCAGAAGATAAGAGAGGGTTACGATTTGGATCATCCCGAAGTTTTTACACCGGGAAAAATTCTGAAGGCACACAGAGGAGTTGCATATTTCGACGAGCTTGGAGCAATTCCCTCAGCCCTGCAGACACTCCTGCACGAGCTTTTAGAGGAGAAGCAGATTACGACTCCTGAAGGAGACATAATTCCGATGAAGATAGATACCATCGTGATAGCTTCGACAAACCCGGCAAACTACAAAGGTGTTGCAGACATAAAGGAGCCTTTGCTGGACAGAATGGAAGAGATACCAATAGGACCGCCAGAAACGCTTGAGGAGGAAATAGAGATAGGATTGCGAAACATGAGTTTAAAGGATGGTGCCATTTTGCCTGAGTGGCATCTCAGAACCCTTGCAAGAATCGTAAGGTTAGCGAGATGCAAGGATTGCAGAATTTCAAGCGTGATCGAACTTGAGCCATCTTGCAGAGCGACTATAAAGCTCTTCGATCATTTAAGAGCTTCTGCAACCCGTAAAGGACACAGGTGTGCGATGCTGATAGATTACGGAAAGAACTACGAAATAGTCAAGTTGGCTTTGAGGAGTAGGATGGAGATAGAGTACGAGGACGAAATTTCAAAAGATGATGTGATAGTAAAGCTGACGGAGGAGGCTTTGAACAGAACTTGCGGTGAAATATACGAGAAGATTCCGAGAAACGAGTTTAAGGGATTGATGAACGATTTAGCTGAGTTCTGCTTTGAACCTGTGGATGTTGAAAAAGCCAAAGATTTCGAAGACTTTGAGTATCTCTACAGGACTTTGCTACTCATAGCAAGGAGAAAGGAAGAGCTAAGATCGGCTTTTGAGATTCTGCTTGAATCGATAAAGAGATGCACGGGTCTTATTGAAAAGGTTGGATTTGGTAGATATGTTTACGCTGGATACGAAGCCTGAGTGTAAAGCTTGTAAGAGAAAGGAAAGAGAAATCGATGAGGGATTGGTTAAGGACTTACTGTATTCCCTCTTCAATCCCTATCACAGAGAAAAGGGAAACGTCAATCCGTTCAACTTCGTAAAGGAGCATTTGAAGAACGAGGAACTCAAGCAGTTCTTCGAAAACTTTTCCTTCATGATCAACGACATGATAAGGGGGTACAAATACATCAGCAGGTTCTGGAGCGAGAAACTCGATGACTACGTTGAAGCTAAGAGGAAGGCTTGGCAAGAGATAAAGAGAAAGTTGAAGGAAGGAGAGTTAAAGAGGGAAGATTTAAGCGCGAGCGAACTCGTAAACTACTTCTACGAAGAGATTGTTGAGGATTTGAAGAAGGAAGGATATTTAGAGGATGATTACTTCAGAGGTTACAAGTTTACGAAACAGGCTGAAAGAGCTTTAAGCAAGAAAGTGTTGGAACTTTCTCTGCAAAATCTTACTGGTGAAGATTTCGGTGAGCACGAAACAGAGAAAATCGGAATATCGAACTTCCTCAGGAGTGAGATTGTGGAGTACGACGATGTAAAGCACACCTACGATTCCATAGATCTCCAAGAGACTTTGGTTAGATGCGCTTTAAGGGATCCATCTCTGAAATTTGACGAGAGAGATTTGGTTGCAAGAGAGAGTAAACACATGGAAAGGTGCGTTTACGTTATGCTGATTGATGTAAGCGATTCGATGAGGGGTAGGAGGATAATCGGGGCTTTGGAGTCTGCATTGGCTTTGAGGAAGATCGTAAAGAGGTGTAATATGGACGAGCTTCACGTCGTAGCTTTCAATCACAGAGTCAGAAGGATAAAAGATGAGGAAATATTGAATCTCAGGACGAGAGGAAGAACGGACATCGGTTTGGCTTTGAAAACCGCAAGGGAGATCATAAAGAGGAGGAGAGGAAGTGGAGTTATATTCCTGATTACCGATGGAGAACCTACATCAAGCTACGATCCGTATCTAACTCCTACGATGTGCGCTTTGAAGGAAGCTGAGAAGCTTAGGAGAGTCGATGCCAATCTAACAATAGTGATGCTAAGTCCAGAGAAGAGGTTCCTATCTTTGTGTGAAAAAATTGCCAAATTATGCGGAAAAGCTAATCTCGTTTACATCGAGAATCCACTGAACATGAAGAAGTTCTTTGTGAA
>CAYMRE010000055.1:0-5663 GCA_964392755.1 uncultured archaeon | reverse complement strand
CTCTCTTCAAACCACTCGTATCCATCACCACACCTTCCAACGTTCATCTCGACATCTATTTTCTCACCTTCACAAGCGTTGAAAACTCTGGTAGTAGGAACGACCAGAATGCCCTGCCTAATCCTCTTTCCCATTTCTCTAAGCAGAACATCCATGAACTTCTTGGTCTTTGGAACCCAGATTTGGATTATCGCCCCAACTCTTCCATCTGGTGTTTCCTCAGGACTCAACCACCTTTCTATTCCAGCCTCAGATTCTCCGAAGACTGTTGATGGTAGTGCCGTTGCGGAATAAACAGCTTTTTCAAGCAGATACCTGTACTTGGCGGTTACAATTAAACGAGTATAAATACCGCTAAAAGCTTCACAGTACGTATCTTCTACTTCGACCATACCACCACTTAGCTCAGAACTTAATCACTCTTTTGGTGAGAACTTCAGGCACATCACCCTCACGAAGACAACTGAAAGCAGAAGGACTGAGAATGCTATCAGCGTGAGCCAGTCGTACTCTCCAATGTAGAGCTTTATCAGAATTTCTCTCAAGATAAATATCGACGCAATCTCAGCCATCAAACTAATTCTAACACGATGATATGCAAAGTATTCCGTAAAAGCTCTTGTAAGCTCTATCAGGACGAAGAACGTGAGTATTTCGGCAATAAGCTCGTCCAGAACTCTTCTGTTTTCAGTTGTTACGACGTTAGGAAGGGACTTTACAATAACGTACACATTTAAAATTAGCAGAATTAGGACTACGAAAGCCATCACGAACATGAGTGCGTAGTAGGCTTTCGTAAAGAATTGGTATGTTTTGCCCTTTGCCACACACGACGTTTAATTTGATGAAATTTAAAAATTACTTAAAGTACTTCTCAGCCCTTTCCAAAGCCTTCGCAACTAAATTGGCTGAGTTCTCCATATCCCTCATATCGACAACCTCAACCGGGCTGTGAATGTACCTCGCAGGTATACTAACCACACCAGACGGAATTCCAGCTTTCGTAAGCTGGATTGCCGTTGCATCCGTTGTGCCACCTTCAGCAACTTCAAGCTGATACGGTATATCGTTCTTCTCAGCGGTTTCCTTCAACCACCTTACGACGTTCTTCGTGGCAATCAAACCCCTACCACTCGCATCGACTATCGTTATAGCTGGTCCCTTTCCAAGCTTTATATCCATGTGAGTTGATTCCGCACCGGGGAAGTCCGTGGCGACGCACACATCCAATGCTAAAGCTACATTCGGCTCAATCGCAAACGCTGAAACCCTCGCACCCTTCAAACCAACCTCCTCCTGAACTGTAGCTACAGCGTAAATCGTTGCATCGCTTTTAGTTCTCTTCAAAGCCTCTATCATCACAGCCAAACCAGCTCTATCATCCAAAGCCTTTCCAGTTACCCTGTTACCCATCTTTACAAGTTCTCTATCGATGGTTATCGGAGTTCCAATTTCAATGCCCATCGCGAGAACATCATCTCTCGATTCAGCTCCTACGTCAATGAACATGTCCCTAAACTCTATCGCCTTCCTTCTCTCTTCATCCTTCATAACGTGAGGAGGTTTGCAACCTATAACTCCGTAGACTTTCCCCTTGCTTCCGTGCAGAATTACCCTCTGTCCCAAAGCTATTTGACTGAACCACCCGCCTATCGGTGTAAACCTTATGAAACCCTTGTCGTCTATGTGTTTCACCATAAAGCCGATCTCGTCCATATGCGCACAAACCATCTCCTTGAACTCGCTACCGTTCTTAATGCAAATCAGGTTCCCAAGCTTGTCGACCTTTATCTCATCAACATAGCTTTCTATCTCCGCTTTGACGATCTCTCTAACCTCATCTTCGTAACCACTTATCCCGTGTGCATCGCACAACTTTTTAAGTAGTTCAAACATGGTTTTGAGTCGGTTGAAGTTATATAAATTCTGCTCGTTTGATTTAGGCAAACCGAAAAGATTATATATTTTTAGGATACCCTAATTTCGATGAGCCTAATTCCACTCGCAACGTTACCAGAGGGTGCAAAAGGTAGAGTCGTTAACGTTGTCGGAGGTATGGGTGCTCTGAGGAAGCTTATGGCTATGGGAATAGTACCGGGCAAAGAAGTTCGTGTTTTAGGAAGAAGAGGAGGAGCCATGTTAATTTCGATAAACGGAGCGAAGTTCGTGATAGGAAGGGGCTTAGCAATGAAGGTGATTGTGGATGTTGGGTAAGAGGGCTGAAGACTACTTAGAAGCAATTTACGAGCTTTGCAAAGAGAGGGGTTTTACGAGGGTGAAGGACATAGCCGAAAGGCTCAAAGTTAAACCTGCAACGGTATCAGAAATGCTCGAAAAACTTTCAAAAGAGGGTTACGTAATCTACAGGAAGAGACTTTTCGTGGCTTTAACTGAGAAGGGAAAAGAGGTTGCAAGAGATGTTAGAGAGAGGAGGGAGATACTTGTAAAGTTTCTTACCGCTTTGGGAATTCCCAAGAATATTGCCGAGAAGGATGCGTGCACGATAGAACACGTCTTGCATTCTGAAACTGTTAAGCAACTCAAGAACTTTGTGAGATTTATAGAGGAATGTCCCACCATAAATCCGAAGTGGCTTGAACACTTTAGGGAGTTTTGTAGAACGGGCGTCCATCCTTGCGATAGGGCTAAAGAAAAAGTTAGGCGTAAGGCGTTAAACGCTTAACATCTTGATGAAGCTGAATTTTCAATTGATACGGCTAGAACTTCAAAATCTGTTATTGATTAATGTACGATAAATAGCTTGGTAAGTAGTCTAAATTTCTTAGGCTAGGAAAGCGACAGACTAAAAAGGCAAATCCTTTTATTTAACGTTGCTATTCAGTCAAATCCGTGAAAGTTGCTCTCGTTGGAAATCCGAATGTCGGGAAAACAGCTCTTATAAATGCTTTAACCGGTGGAAACTTTACGGTAGGTAACTTTCCCGGTGTAACGGTCGAGAAGAAAGAGGGAAAAGCGAAGATAGACGGTAAGGAAGTGATTTTCATAGATTTGCCCGGCATTTACAGTCTCCAACCTAAATCTATAGACGAGAAGGTTGCAAGAGATTTTCTGGTCAATGATAAGCCTGATCTAATTGTAAACGTCGTAAACGCTTCAAATCTTGAAAGAAATCTCTACCTTACCTTGGAACTGACAGACTTTGGAATTCCGATGATAGTTGTACTCAACATGGTAGACATCGCTAAAAGTAGAGGAATTAAAATAAAGAGCGAGATGCTAAGTGAAATCTTGGGCGTTCCGGTAGTTGAGACCGTTGCGAGCAAGGGAATTGGAATTGAAAGATTGAAAGGGGAGATACTCAAGGGGGGAAAGGTTCCGAAAAAGCTGGGAAAAACATTTGAAGAGAAGGTTAAGATTGCCGAGGAGATAGCAAATAAAGTAATCGAGAAGTTTGAAAGCAAAATTACGGTGAGCGAACTGCTCGATGATGTATTTATGGATAAACACTTGGGAATACCCATATTTCTCTCCTTAATGTGGATGGTTTTTGTTTTTACTTACAACGTTGCACAACCAGTAGTTGACCTGTTGGATGTTACATTTTCTATGCTTGCGGATCGTGTATCGAGCTATGACGGGATACTTTTCGATTTACTCGGAAACGGTGTTATCAGCGGTGTTGGGAGCGTTTTGGTTTTTCTGCCAAATATCGCATTTTTATTTATCTCTCTTTCAATACTCGAACTTAGCGGTTACATGCCTCGGGCGGTTTATCTGATGGATTCGATCATGTCAAAGTTCGGGCTGAACGGTAGATCGATGATTCCGCTCATAATGGGATTCGGTTGTAACGTCCCTGCTGTAATGGCTACAAGGAGCATAGAGGATGACAAAATCAGGCTTACAACTGTATTGGTAACACCGTTCATGTCGTGCAGTGCGAGGTTGCCAATATACGTCCTTTTCGTCGGGGCACTCTTTAGGAATGGCAGTGCGGTTATAATGGGCTTATACCTGTTCGGATTGGCTGTAGCCCTAATTTCAGCACTCGTCTTTAGAAAGACTTTATTCAGGGGAGAAGCTGAGTACATACTCGAACTACCACCTTACATTCTACCGAACATCAGAGATATTTTACTCTTAACTTGGAACAGGGTCAAACATTTCCTTGAGAAAGCTGGAACGGTTATAGTTGTCATGGCGATACTCATATGGTTTATAACGAGCTATCCGAGTAAAAGCATCGAAGAGAGCTTTGCCGGAATGATCGGCAAAGTAATTCAGCCTCTATTCGCACCGATGGGATGGGACTACAGACTCGTTCTTGCTCTCATAATGGGTTTTATTGCGAAGGAGGTGGTAGTTGAGACGATAGGATTGATGAATGTCGATGTAAGCCTTCTAGGTACGTTTCAAGCCTTGGCTTTCATGGTTTTCACACTGCTTTACGTACCCTGTTTTGCAACGATTGCGGCGATAAGGGGAGAGGCTGGATTTAAATGGGCAATGTTTTCGGTTGTTTACAGTTTCATCGTAGCGTACATATTCGCATTCCTGATAACGGAGGTGGGATTTTGGTTGGCCTGATTTATTTCACAATATTCTTCATATCGGCAATTCTTGAATTGAGGAACAGCTATGCAAACTCATTCGTGTTGTTTACGGTATCGGCAGTTTTCCTTAAGGGTGTAATCACAAAGAAAGAGGGATACTATCTCGCCGGATCTATACTCGGTCTGGCTTTCGGTGTTCTGATGATCTTATCCGCTATAGCATCTTACGCCGACACGTTCTTTGGTGGAGAGTTAAGCGTCAGTTACGGGATAACTGGAGTTGCTACACTACCGTATCTGCTCATCATGAGAAAGAAGTTGTCTGCATAAAAGAGATATATTCTTGGCTAAACCTTAGAGTGTGAAGCCACCAGAAGACAAAGAAATGCCTCTACAAGAACACTTGGCTGAGCTTAGAAGAAGACTCTTAAGAGTTTTCATCGTTTTTGTCATCGGAATAGCAATCGTCTTTAGATTTTCTGGACGTATGATAAACGATTTTTGGAACTACGTGTTACCCAACACCAAAGTCTACGTCGTGGCTCCACCAGAGTGGCTAATGGTTCAGCTGACGTTCTCGTTCTCAGTTGTATTCGTTGCCGTCTATCCCTACTTAGTCTACGAACTCTACCAGTTTGCCAAACCCGGACTGTACGAGCATGAAAGAAAATTTGTAAAGACATTCCTACCCTTCTCCTACATCCTGTTCTTGGTCGGTGTCGCTTTGGGTTTGTTTGTTGTAGTCCCTAAGGTTTTCAGTGTATCGATGCTTTTCAACATGGGGGCTGATCCTTTCTTAACAGCCAAAAAAACGCTCTACTCAGCTTTGAAGATAATATTAACCTTCGGACTCTCTTTTCAGATTCCAGTTTTAGCTGTAATAGCCGTTAGAGTTGGTTTGATAGATTCTAAGTGGTTGAAGAGCAAGAGGTGGATAGTGTACTTAGCGGTCTTCATTCTGGCAACGAACTTGACCCTCGATATATCGGGGATCAGTCAAATAATCGTTCTGTCCCTTGTCGTTGTCATGTACGAGTTCAGCATAGTGCTCGCAAGAATCATGGAGAAAAATATAAAGGGCACGGGATAAGGCAGTTCGATGCGCATAGTCATAGCTGGAGCGGGAGAGGTGGGATACAACTTAGCTAA
>CAYMRE010000054.1:0-5673 GCA_964392755.1 uncultured archaeon | reverse complement strand
ATAATGGGTCCATCTGGCAGTGGTAAATCTACACTGCTGTATCTTATCGGATGCTTGGATAAGCCAACAAAGGGAAAGGTAGTGATAGACGGCTGTGACACTTCGAAACTCGGTGATAGAGAACTGACAGAACTTAGAAGGGATAAAATCGGCTTCATCTTCCAACAGTATTACCTTATTCCAACACTTACAGCTTTGGAAAACGTAGAGTTGCCAATGGTATTTAAGGGGATTCCTAAAGCTGAAAGAATTAAAAGAGCTGAAAAACTACTTGAGATTGTCGGGTTGGGTGACAAAAAGGACAGAAAGCCGAAAGAGTTGAGTGGTGGGGAACAGCAGAGGGTTGCAATTGCGAGGGCTTTGGCAAACAGACCTACCATCCTGTTGTGCGACGAGCCTACGGGTAACTTAGATACCAAAAGCGGTAAGGTTGTCATGGACATAATAAAGAAGCTGAACGTTGAAGAGGGAGTTACCGTCGTGCTCGTCACTCACGACCCTTCGCTCAAGGTCTATGCGGATAGAGTGGTTAGCATTAGAGATGGTGTGATCTATGCTGATCGAGCTAGCCTTGAGAAATCTGAGGAGGGTTAAGGTAAGGAGTGCTTTGGCTGTCGCCGGAATAGTCATCGGTGTTATGGCTATAAGTTCGATTGGAATATTCGGAGAGAGCTTAAAGGCTACTATACTTGAAAATTTTAAGGACGTAGCAAACGAACTAATAATTACCCCCGACTACACTCACGGTTACACGTACATTGACGAGAGAACCCTACAAAAGCTTGAAAGAATTACCTATGCGGATGTAATACCGATTAAGAGTAAATCCGCTTTGATCAGTTACAAGGACAAGAAGACATACTTAACGGTTTACGGAATCGATTTGAAGGACACCAAAGAGCTTTTTAGCCTCGAAGTTGGAAGTTACAGGGGTTGTTTGATTGGAGGAAGTGTTGCGGAATACTTCAAACTTAGGATTGGAAGTAAGATTGTAATAGAGGGTAAAGAGTTTAGAGTCAATGGGATCATACGAAAGGAAGCCAGATTCGACGTAAATCCGAATTTTGCGGTGATATTGCCCACTAAAGATTTCGATAAGCTGTTTAACGGGAGGAAGGAGTATACGATGGTTGTTGTAAAGGTAAGTAAACTTGAGGATGTGGAGAAAGTTAAGAATTACGTTGAGGAAGCTATCAATCGGAAAGAGAGCAAAGTAAGCGTTTTCGAGATGAGGAGCATAATAGACAGGATAAATCAGGCTTTTGCCCAAGTAACACTGTTTTTGATGGCAATAGCTGGAGTATCGCTTCTTGTAGCGGGAGTTAGCATTCTGAACATCATGCTCATGTCCACAATCGAGAGAACGAAGGAGATAGGTATTATGAGAGCAATTGGAGCTTACAGAGAGACAATCCTCAAGCTTTTCCTGATGGAAGCACTCATCTTGGGTTTGATTGGGAGCGTTATTGGAGGGTTGCTCAGCTTCTTGGGAGGTTACGTCATCGACATGTTGATACTAAAAACCGCCAAATACGTCTTTCAACCGTCCTCTCTTTTCTACGTAGCTTTGGGAATTTCCTTTGGAATTGCTACTGCCGTAATCAGCGCATTCTATCCGGCATGGAAAGCCTCCAATCTCGAACCTATTCAGGCATTGAGATACGAGTAACGTTTTTAACAGTGTACGGAATCTCACACCATGATCGAAAGAGAGGAAAGATTCAGAAGCGAAGCTGTAAAGCTTTCGGCACTTCTAATGGCTATTTCAGCAAGAACTGCACCGAAATCAAAGGGGATAGACGATTTGGAGATTGTTTACGTTAGCGGTGAAGACAAGGATAAAATAGCTGAAAAGATGATCGAACTCGCTAAGGAGAAGGGTGAAGGATGGAAGAGAGATGGAGAGAGCTTAAAGAAGGCTGAAGGTGTTCTGATAATAGGTGTTAATGGAAACAAGCCTTTGGGTTTGAACTGTTCAGCGTGTGGCTTCAGAGACTGTAAGGAGTTTGAGAATGCCGTTAAGGTTAAGGGAGATTACGACGGACCGAACTGTATTTTCAAAATACTGGACTTGGGAATAGCGATAGGCTCTGCGGTGAAGTTGGCGAGCGTAATTAACGTCGACAACAGAATAATATACAGAATCGGAGTTGTAGCGAAGATGCTGGGTATAATTGAATCAACCGTAGCCTTGGGAATTCCTTTGGCTTGCACAGGCAAAAATCCGTTCTTTGATCGAAAATGATCGGATTGGTAATTTTGGGACACGGAAGTAACTTGCCCGATTACAGAAGAGTCGTTGAGATGCACAGAGAGAGGTTGGAAAAGCTGGGAATATTTGGAGAGGTAAGAACAGCGTACATCGTAGAAGAGCCAAAGCTTGCGGATGTTTTAAGGGAGATGCGGAGCGAAAAAATCGTAGTCGTTCCCCTATTCATAGCGTACGGAGAACACTTGAGGGAGATTGAGGAAGCGTTGTCAGAATTTGGTGATAAAGTGGTCATCTGCGATCCGATTGGGGAAAGCGAACTCGTAACTTACGCAATTCTGATTTCCGCTCTGAGAAGGATAAACGTTTTAAATTTTGAGTAAACGATTCCGCATGCTTGAGAAACTCATGGAAATTACCCAAAAACATCACGAGCTTTTTAAGTACTCCATTCCCCTGATAGCCAGCGAGAACGTGACGAGTTACCTCGTGAGGAGATTTTACCTCAGCGATTTTGGGCATAGGTATGCGGAGGGCTGGATCGGAAAGAGGTTTTATCAGGGTTGTAAGTATATGGACGAGCTTGAGGCTTTTGCGGTTGAGCTAACCAAGAAACTGTTTGGTTGCGAGCATGCAAACGTTCAACCGATCTCAGGAGTTACAGCAAACATGGCGGTATTTTTTGCCTTAACAAAGCCCGGTGACACGATAATATCTGTTTCAGTTCCAGATGGAGGGCATATATCACACGACAGGTTTTCAGCTGCTGGAATTAGGGGGTTGAAGGTTGAGCATTACCCGTTTGATGTGGAGAACATGAACATAGATGTCGATGCTACAAAGAGAAAGGTTGAGAAGATGGACGAAAAACCCAAAGTTTTCGTTTTAGGAGCAAGTCTATTCCTTTTCCCGCATCCTGTTGAAGAGATTGCAGAGATTGCGCATGAGGTAGGGGCAAGAGTTGTATACGATGGTAGTCACGTTTTGGGGTTGATAGCCGGTAAGGAGTTTCAGGATCCGATTAAGGAGGGAGCTGACGTCGTAACCGCTTCAACCCACAAAACTTTTCCGGGTCCGCAAAGGGCTATCGTAATGTGCAAAAAGGAGCTTGCAAAAAAGATTGATCACGGCGTTTTTCCCGGTGTGGTTAGCAATCACCACATACACAGCTTAGCGGGATATGCAATGGCGTGCATAGAAATGATCGAGTTTGGAAGGGATTACGCAAAGCAGATGGTCAAAAACGCCAAAGCCTTAGCTGAAGAGCTTTACAACTTGGGTTACAAAGTACTCTGCCCTCATCTGGGCTTTACCAAATCTCATCAAGTCGTTGTGGATGTTTCAGATTTTGGAGGGGGAGATTACGTTGCGAAGAAGCTTGAAAGTTGTGGAATAATACTCAACAAGAACCTTCTACCTTGGGACGACGTAAAGAATGCTGATAAGCCCTCCGGGATAAGGATAGGCGTGCAGGAGGTAACGAGGTTGGGGATGAAGGAGGAGGAAATGAGAGAAATTGCAAGGTTCATTGACATAGCCCTAAAGGATAAAAAACCACTGAAAGATATTAAATCGGAAATCAAAGAGTTCAAGTCCAACTTCTTAACCGTTAAGTACACATTTGAGGAGTGTCCGGCTTACGACTTCCCAAAGGTGATCTGAATGTATTTGGTTGATAAGAGGAAGGGTGTAGCCTTAATCAAAAACGACAGCGTAGTTACGAGGCATTTGAGGTTTAGTGGGAGGATTTTGGCGGGATTGAGAGTTATATTTTGGGGTAATATAGAAGCCGAAGAGGTTTATCTCGGGAAGGGTTGCGTTGTAATGGGTGATATACTGTGCGATAAGGTTGTAATAGGAGCATGCACGAGGTTTAACAGGATAATAGCCAGCGATTTTGCCCTAATCCAATCCAAGTGTATGGGTAGGTACGTTAAAGCCAAGAACGTTCAGATAGCTGAAGGCTGTGCGATTGGAGAAGTTGAGGCGGATGAAAATATAGTTATAGACGGTAACTCCAAGATAGGAAAGCTGAACGCCAAAAAGATATTAGCCTTTAGCAACACTGAAGGGGTGGGGTGTAAAACAGGCGAGACCAAGAGCGAAAGTTAGAATCCCTATTGCGTACCTTTTCGTATCTATGGGTTCATCGACAATCGGCTTTGGATGTCTCTGCATGGCGAAGAACATCGTTATAAAACCCCAGAAGAGCCATATGAACGAATTTGTTACGAAACCCAGCACTATCAGAATCATCGGAACTATTCGATAGACGTTATCAGCCCTTTCACCCATCATAGCTCTCAGCACGTGTCCACCATCGAGTTGTCCAACTGGAATGAGATTTAGGAAGGTTACAAGCATTCCCACCCAGCCAGCGAAGGCAACGGGATGTATGTAGTACCCGTTAAATCCAGCAAGCTTCGCAATCAAATCGAATAAAGGTGGAGTTCCGAGCATGAGTGTGATTTCGCCTTTGTATGCCGGTTCAAACTTCATCTTAAGACCTACGTATGTCACAAGTATCGATGCGAATATTCCGAAGAGCGGTCCAGAAACCCCAACATCAAAAAGGGCTTTTCTGCTCGGAATTCTCCCCCTGTGCCTTATAACCGCCCCCAAGGTTCCTATAAGACTCGGAAATGGTATGAAGTAGGGTAGGGAAGTTTTCATTCCCCACCTCCTTGCGAAGATGTAATGGCCCATCTCGTGAAATCCTAAAACGAACATTATAGCCACAGAATACGTCAACCCTCCAATTAAATCGAACCTTTCGAACATTCCAGCACCCATTAATGTAGTTGAAACGAAGGTTGCTACGAGTAAGGCTAAGTTTATCCAAATCCTTTCTCTGTGCTTCTTTAGTTCAATTACGAATTCACCGAACTTCGAATGAACTTTAACATCGTAATCCGATGTTAGATCCTCCAAAAACCTCCTCAAGCCTTCAAAATCTATCGGCTGAACGTAAAATCTTACGGTATCATCTCTTTCCTCCACATGGTAAACTACAGCGAACTTTTCAATCTCTCTTCTCAACGTATCCCTCATAAGCATTCACAACCGCAAAGTCCCCACTCTCAAAAATTTCGAGGGGATTTAACTCAAGCCTATCCATAAGAGGTATTTCCGCTATTATAGCACCGACGGCAATTATCGCTTCGGTTTCAATGTTTATTATGGCTTTAGGTGCGGTTCCTTTCTTCTTCATCCTGAGAAGGACGTAAGTTCCGACAGTCGAGCCTCTACCGTAAGGAAATACGAATATCTTGTTTGCTATGCATTCCCCTTCAATATCGCTATCGTTGGCAACTACGACACCACTCTCCACATCTACATCCCCCAAAAACGAGAATTTCCTTCTACTGACTATAACCTCTCCTTCCGCATAGCCTTTGGATATTACCCTCCCTTTAATTCTCACAGTTTAAGGCGGAACTCTTGACTTAAAACTGTTGTTGAAG
>CAYMRE010000053.1:0-5783 GCA_964392755.1 uncultured archaeon | reverse complement strand
GGATGCTCATAAAGTACGTAGAAATCGAGAACTTCAAGTCGCACAGAAGTTCAAGGGTAGAATTTGGTAGAGGCGTTAATCTCATAGTTGGTAGAAACGGTGCTGGTAAGACCTCCATTCTTGAAGCCATAGCTGTAGCACTTTACGGCGTTAGACCGTTCGGAGTTAAGAAAGACGATTTGATCAGAGATTCTGCGAGCAGATACGAGATAAGGCTATGCTTCGATTTTAACGGTCGCGATTGCTTGATAGTGAGAAATAGCGATGGAAACTCCTATCTTAGATACGACAAGCTCCTTGAAGGTGATGAGAGGATCAGAGAGTGGGTGGAGAGAAACGTAGCTCCCTCTCACGTGTGGTTGAACGCTATATACGTTAGGCAGGGAGAGATAGATGGGATAGTTAAGGATGACGAGAGAAGGGAGAAGATAATCAAGAGAATAACGCAGATAGAGGATTACGAAAGGGCTTGGGAGAATCTCGGTAAGGTAATCAGGCACTTCAAAGACGAGAAAGGTAGGCTCGAAAAGGAGATCAAAGCTGAAAGCGATGTAGAAAACAGGATTAGGGAAGTTAAAGAGGAGCTCGAAGCGAGAAAAAGAGAACTTGATGAAAAAATGATTGAACTTAGAGAGGTTGAAGAAAGACTGGCTGAAGTCGAAGCGGAGAAGGAGAGAGTTGAAAAGCTGAGAGAGAAGTTCGAAGGGTTGAATAGAGAGAAGGAAAGTATCGAAAAATACGTCGGAAAGATTGAAGAAAGAATCAGAGGTCTTAGGGAGAGAAGGAACGACTTAAAGAGGGAAATCGATGAGCTTGAATCGAGGGTAAGGAGGCTTGAGGAGATAAGGGGATATGCCGAGAGATACGTCAAGCTTAGAGAGGAGTACGAGAAAACTTTGAAAGTGGAAAAGGAGCTTAAGGAAACCTTGGCAAGACTTGAATCGGAAAGGGATGGAGTAATCAAGTTGCTGAGCGATCTTGAGAGGAAAAAGAGGAGATTGAACGAATTGAAAGAAAAGCTCGAAGAAGTTGAAAGAAGGAAGTCTGAAATCGAAGGCAAAGCTTTGAATTATGAGGAGATGAAGGTAAAATTTGAAAGGTTGA
Source organism: uncultured archaeon (assembly GCA_964392755.1). Lineage (GTDB taxonomy): Archaea > Halobacteriota > Archaeoglobi > Archaeoglobales > Archaeoglobaceae > Archaeoglobus_B. Next base: position 4,679 of record CAYMRE010000053.1, on the reverse strand, counting down.
AAGAGCTTGAGAAGATTTGTAGACCTTTAGAAGAAATCGAAAGAGAGCTTGATGATGTAGAAAAAGCCAAGTCGAGGCTTAAAGAGATTGAGAAAGATGAAAGGAATTTGCTGGATAAGAAAGCGAGGTTCGAAAGCGAAATTGAGAGATTGAAAGAAGCTTTGAATGCGTTAAAATCCACAAAAGGAGTCTGTCCGACGTGCGGTAGGCTTCTGAGCGAGGACGATCGCTTAAATCTCATAAAAAGTTACACGAAAAAGTTGGAAAACGTTAGAAAGGATTTGATCGAAGTTGAGAACAAATTGGAGGAGATAAAGAACACAAAAAAAGAACTTGAAAGCGTAATTTCGAGGGAAAACAGGATTTTAAGGGAGTATGAGCTTGCTAAGGAGTTGGAGGGTTTAAGGGATTCTGTTAAGGGTTTCGAAGAGGTTGAAATGGCTTGGAAGGAGTACAGGAAGCTGGAAGAGCTATCCTTGAAGTTGTCAGCCGATGTATCAGCAATTGAATCCGATCTTAAATCTGAACCAGAATTGAACTCAAAGTTGACTGAACTGAACTCAAAGATCGATGAAGTTAGAGGAAAGTTGAGAAGCCTAAAAAAAATTGATGAAAGCGCCTTGAAAGAGCTGGAATCTTATTACAACGAGTTTAACAGACTTCTAAGTGCGAAGCACGATTTAGAGAGGAAGCTTGAAGAGCTTAAATCTTGTGAATCCGAAATCGTCAAAGCTGAAGAGGAACTTTCAGAAACCTTAAGAAAGCTGGAAAGCTTGAAAAATGAAATAGAATCTCTCGGCTACAGTGATAAAATCTACAAGGAAGTTTACGATTTGTACACAGAACTGAAAAGCAAGTACTTCGGTTTGAAGGAGGGTGCTGAAAGGCTAAAGGATCACATAAAAACTCTCGAGAAAAGCGTTGAGGATTTGGAAAGCAGGATGAAGAAGCTTAGAGAAAAGAGGGAGAGACTTGAGAAGATAAGCAGGGAAGTCTTACCGAAGCTTGAAGAGATAAGAGAAAAATTCAGGAGGTACAAGGTCAGTCTGACGGAATACGCTTTTAAGGAGGTTGAGAAGATAGCGAGTGAGATATTCGAGGAGATGACCGACGGGAAGTATTCGGGAATAGTTCTTAAGAGGGAGGAGAAAAGGAAAGAGAAGGTCACGATAAAGGTGTTGTATCAGGGTGTTGAGAGGGATATAAGCTTCCTGAGCGGTGGAGAACTTATAGCTCTCGGCTTGGCTTTCAGGTTGGCTCTTTCGGTTTTCATGATTCAAGGAAAGATTCCATTACTAATTTTGGACGAACCAACCCCATTTCTGGATGAGGAGAGGAGGAGAAAGCTCGTGGATATAATGAACCGCTATTTAAAGAAAATTCCGCAGGTTATAGTGGTAACTCACGATGAAGAACTCAGAGACGTTGCTGACAAGGTTATAAGGGTGGAACTGCATGCAGGGGTTTCGAAAGTTATGGAGGGTTTTGAATGAGGAGGCTTAGCGATGCGATATTTCATGATCTCCCAGATAGGTTGGAGGAGATACTAAAGAGCGTTGAAAGAGCGATCTCATCATTTGAAGATTGCTTTCACTGGAAAGATTTACCGAATGCAAGGAAGTGCAAGGCTTTCGGGGTTGATGGGAGTAGGAGCATGGAGAAGAGATGCGGTGTCGTTGTTTACGCTGTTTCAAGCGTTGGAGTTGGAGACAGAATACTTGAGCTTCACGATCTCTCGGTCATAGAACCTATCAAGCACATTGAGAAGAGAGTTGAGATGCACATGCAAACCAATGAAGCCAGAATAGGAATATTCGCTGACGGATTGATTCTCCTCGATGGTGCTTTGAGCAACATTCTCTTTCTTATAAAGAGGCCGAGGATAACGGAGCTTTACGATATAGAGAAGCAGATAAACGATAAAACAATAAGTATTCTCAAAGATTTCACGAACGAACTCGATGAATGGATTGAGAATTTGAATGATGGAATTTCTAAAGGCTTGTTCCAGAGAAAGACCCTCCTGAGCAGAGATAAGGACAACGATCTCAGAATACTCTTCGAGTTTGTGGAATTTCTGCATGCTTACGACAGGTTACTTGAGAAGGAAGTGGTTTCGATTGCCAAAAACGTCTACGAAAGCAGACTCTCGATGCTCAAGAATTTTGAGAACTACAGGGTAACGGATCAGGCGGTTGTGGATTATCTCGTTGCAAAGGAGTTTGGATTCGAGAAGGCAGGATTCTTCAAGTTCTCTTACGATGTTAGAGGAGAAGAGAACAGAATTGCTGATCTCGTGAAGGAGCTCGAATTTAAGAACATCGAGAAGCTAAGGGTTTATCCGTGCTACGTGAGGTTTAGAGATTACGGTAACGTGTACTTAATGGAGTCTAACGTTGAAATCGAGAAGGTTTTACCGATGGTAGTTGGGCTGGAAGTTGAAGGCTATCCATTCCCGCTCATTCACGCACACAGGTACGCGGAGATTAAGAAGGCGGAGATGAAGGCTATGATGGTAACGCTGATGAACGCTCTTGCAAATAAGCCCGAGTTTAGAATACTCTTGAAATACCCCAGAAGCTCACTTGAGAGACATTAGAATTTTTTCGAACTGTTTAACGGAATTTGGGTCTCTGAAGAAGGGATCACCCAAAACAACGTGATCGCAGATTTTGAGTATTTCCCTTAAGCGCTGAGTAAACCTTTCAACGTTGCCAGCGATGGCAAATCTGTCAATAAGAACTTCCCTATATCTCTCTATCTCATCGGGAATAACGTTTAATCTCTTTCTATCAACTATAACTCTCAAGAAATCGAGTTTAGAGAATTCTCTGCACATGTCGTCGTATTTGAAGGTCTTTACGAAAGCCTTATTGCTACATGAGACCATGGCACATGCTATGAGCAAATCCATCTCGAAATCGCTTGGAAGTATCAGTGAAGGTGCATACGCGACCTTGTAAACTTCTCTCTTCAAAAAACCGATTATCCAATTCAAATGCTCTGGATGGGCATAGTTGAAGAGAATCCCATCGACAATCTTTGAAGCTTCTGAGGTTATATTCGGACCAGAGCAACCGCAGAAGAGAAGATCTACCTCATTCCTAAGGAACTTCAGGCAGTTCAGAACAGCTTTCAAACCGAAATGTCCCCTCAAACTTCCGGCACCTATTCCGAGTGCAAAAGTCGTGTCCTTATGCTCCTTCACGAGATTTCTAAACCTTCTAAGAATCTCCTCACAGCCGAAATCGACCGTTACAACACCAAAACCGACGAAATCGACGTAATCTGCAATAATATCTGCAACGTAAAAGGGGTCTTTGAACAGCGGATTGCAACCTACCCATACAGCCTTAAAACGCTTTGCAATCCTAACAATCTCCCTATCCTCGAGATCTCCGTTGATGTTTACGCTCAGAACGTCAGATAACCCTTTCTCTCCAACCATTCAACTTGCGGATTCGTGTACCTCCAGACTATGTCGCATCTGTCATCCTGAAACGGCCAAGGAACAATTATGACGACATCACCCTCTCTAATCCATATTCTCTTTCTTAGTTTGCCCGGTATCCTTCCAAGCCTCTCCTTACCGTCTTCGCACTTAACTTTGACGTGCCCACCTCCGAGCATTGCGGTAACTATTCCGAACATTTCACCCTTGCTTTTATCCGGCAATCGAACTCTTACTACCTCCTCTTCCGCCAGTTTATCACCCCCTTTCGAGTTTTTCCCTTACACCTTCGAGTATTTTGTTTAAATACTTTGCTACAGCCTTCTTCAAATCTAACGGGTGAAGTTTGCCCGATTTGAAGTCCGAAATCAGTTCATCTGGTGTTTTGTATGTAACATCTCCTCCGTACTTCTCATCCCTCTCAACCTTCAATTCTCCAAAGCGAGGAAAGATGTGATACAGTGCTATCTGAATTATCGGATTGTTTTCCACTTCCCCAGCCGGACAGAACGCTTTCCTTATCTTTCTTTCAACCTCCTCAGCTGAATCTCTGACGGATATGTAGTTTCCCTTTGACGAACTCATCTTCTGCCCATCCAAACCGAGCAAAATCGGTGTGTGAAGACAAATTGGAGCTTTGTAACCCAACTTCGGCAGATTTTCTCTTGCAAGCATGTGTATCTTTCTCTGGTCGGTCCCACCAACAGCTAAATCAACACCTAGATGCGCTATGTCCAAAGCCTGCATCAGCGGGTAAATCATCTGGGAAACCATCGGGTCTTCCTTCCTCCTACTAACCTCGTCCATACTCCTCCTCGCTCTGTTTACGGTTGTGATCCTCGCCATCTTTAACACATCCAAAACGTAATCTCTCTCAAGCTGATATTCACTGCCCAAAACGAACTTAGCCTTACTTTCATCCAAACCCAAAGCTATGAACGCTTTTTTGTTGTATTCCGCTATCTCTCTAATTTCATCGAAATCCCCCTTCTCGTTCAGGTAAGCGTGAACGTCTGCCAAAAGAACAACAATCTCGAAACCGGCACGCTGTAAGTCTATAAGCTTCTGCACGGTCATCATATGACCTAGATGAATCTCTCCGCTCGGCTCGTATCCAACGTAAGCTCTCGGTTTCTCTTTAGTTTGTAGAAGCTCTACGAGTTCCTCCTCTGTGACTATCTCGACCGCATTCCTCTTGATCAGCTGAAGTCTGGATTCCAAGTCCATG
>CAYMRE010000052.1:0-5805 GCA_964392755.1 uncultured archaeon | reverse complement strand
TTTTAAAGGCAATCGTAGCTAAAAGCGGATAGGGGTTACGGTTGTTGTAGTGCTCCGTAAGCCACAAGTAGTCAAATCCGTGCTTTTCAGCTAAAACGGCTAAGTGTTCCACCTCGTAGTACGGTTTGTCAGGCAGTAACTCAATGCCAAGCTCCATGATTTTTCATGATAAATTCCCTATATTAATGATACGCAACGGCACATAATAATATGTATTAAATAGATTGGTTGCAATTTTAAAATTCTTAATGATCGTTCATGCGGATAATAGTAACCTTAAAATACAATGATTATTCCGTATGAATTCGGTGTCACGATGAACGTGCAAGAATTTATTGAGAGGCTTAAAGAATTGACGGAAAAAAAGTATCTACAGTGCATCCAGTGCGGAACCTGCGGAGGATCGTGTCCGTACGGAATGTACACACCTTACACACCGAGAAGAATGATTCTAGCCATCAGAATGGGTTTAATTGAAGACGTCATCAACAGCAACGCTCACTGGCTTTGCACATCCTGCCAGCTTTGCTCAAGCAGATGCCCAAGTAGAATTCCGATAACGGACGGAATAATCCCCGCTTTAAGAGAACTCACACTACTCGAAGGAAATCCGCCCGAAGAGCTTTCAATGGCTTTGATGAACATAATGCGTTACGGTAATCCGTTTAAAGAGTCGCCGAGAAAGAGGGGAGATTGGGTTAAGGAGCTGGACTTCGAAGTACCTCTAATGCTAAAGAAGAAGAAAGCCGATGTTTTGTTCATACCGGAGTGCTTTGGAGCATATCACAGACGTTGCAAGCAAGCTACAAAGGCATTGGCTAAGGTTATGAAGATTCTCGAAATCGACTTCGCCATTTTGGGGCATGAGGAGCGTTGTATAGGTGATCACACAAGGCTATGTGGCGAATTCGGACTTTTTGAGGATTTAATCGAGAAGAATTTGAAGGTGTTTAAGAAGTACGAGTTCAACAAGATTGTTACGCATGATGCTCATGCTTTTAACGCTTTAAAGAACTTCTACCCGCAGTACGGCTTAAACAAGCCAGTTTTGCACCACTCTCAGCTGTTATACGAGCACTTAGAGGGGTTAAAGCCACTGTTCAACGAACTCGACTACACCGTAGCTTTCCACGACTCTTGCTACTTGGGCAGAAAGAACGGCATCTACGAAGAGCCGAGAGAGGTTATAAAGGCTATACCCGGAGTCAAGCTCGTTGAATTTAAGCGAAACAGAGAGAATGCTTTGTGCTGTGGAGCTGGCGGTGGAGGAATCTGGCTTGACAGCGTTATAAGAGAGTACGTCAAAGAGAGACCAGCTGAAGAGAGAGTTAAAGAGGCTAAGCTCGTAGGTGCTGATGTAATCGTTACGGGCTGTATTCTGGACATACCGATGTTTGAAGATGCCTTGAAGGTTACTGGTTTAGAAGGAGAAATCGTCGTGAAGGATTTAGCCGAGTTGGTTCTCGAAGCCATAGAGGGAGGTGGTTAAATGAAAATCGGAGCGATCATCAGAATTGTCCCAGACTTGGTTGAGGGTATAGAGATCACAGAAGAGGAGGTAATTCCCTTTAGATTCGTGCCGAATGAGAGAGATGAGCATGCGGTGGAAGAGGCTTTGATATTCAAGCAGAAGTGTAACGGCACTGTTGAAGTCATAGGATTGGTTGACGACGAACTTAGAGACGATGAGGCAATAGAAGAGGCTTTGGCAATGGCTTACGCCAAAGGAGCTGACAAGCTGAAAAAGATTGTGTTGATGAGAAAGACATTTAACAGACTTGAAGTTGCAAAAGCTGTTGCAGAGTATTTGAAGGGTTACGATGTGATTATGATTGGTATTCAATCCATTGACAGCTTTGCTGGATACTTGGGTGGGATGTTGGCGAGTTTGCTCGGTTACAACTACATAGGTGGAGTGGTAAGCGTAGATTTGAGGGATGGTGATCTAATAGTTCAGAAGGAGTTTGGCGGTGGTGAATTTGGAGAGTACAAGGTCAAGGTTCCAGCGGTTCTCGGCATCGTTTCCGCTGAGAAGCCGATAAGCTTCGTTCCTTTGACAAAACTGAGGCAGGCTATGAGGAGCATGGAAGTTGAGGAAGTTGAAGTTGACGTGCCAGAGATGGGTGGAGTTGAAGTTGTTAGGTATTACGAACCAGAGAAGCCCGAGATAACCATGATTGAAGGAGATGTTGAGGAAGTGGCTGATAAGCTTGTAGAGATGTTTAAAGCATTATCACTCATCTGAGGTGATAGCATGATCTTGGTGTTTGCCGAGGTTATCGAGAACGAGGTACAAGACATAACCTATGAACTCGTTGCACTTGCTAAACAGCTTGGCGATTACAAGGTTGTGGTAATCGGTGCTGATCCCAAGGATATAGATGGCGATGTGATCCAAATCGATGGCATACTTCACCCCTACCACTACAAAGTTGCAGAAAAGTTGTTTGAGGAGTATAAGCCTGATGCTGTGCTATTTGCAAATGCTCCTTTCGGCATGGACTTGGCTCCACAGCTTGCAGGTAAACTCAACCTGCCTTTGATCACAAATGTCGTGAAGTTGGAGAACGGCGACAGATTCAAAGCGACATCTCTCGCCTATGGAGGTAGGGTTTTGGTTGATTTAGAAGTTGACAAGCCAGCGATCTTCGTCGTCAACAGAGGATACTACGAGCCTGTGAAGGGAACACCAAACGTTGAAAAGCTAAGCTTAGCAGTTGAAGATGGAACAGAGCTTTTGAGAGTCATAAAGCCAGAAGAGGCTGGTGTAGATATATCGAAGGCTGATGTGGTTGTAAGTGTTGGTAGGGGAGCTGTAGACAGCTTGGAGCTTGCAGAAGAGTTGGCAGAGCTTTTGAACGGTGTAATAGCTGGATCACGTCCTGTGATCGATCAGGGCTTACTGCCTAAGACGAGACAAGTCGGTAGGAGTGGTAAGACTGTAACTGGCAAGCTGTACTTGGCTTTGGGTATAAGTGGTGCTACCGAGCACGTAGAGGGAGTCAAAGCCAAGAACGTCATAGCCGTAAACATAGACAAGGAGGCACCGATCTTTAGAGTTGCAAACGTAGGTGTTGTTGCAGATGTAAACGAGCTTCTGCCAGTGCTAATTGAAAAGATAAAGGAGGTGACTGGTAAACCTTAAGGTGTAAACTATGAGGATCGGAGTATACATCTGCCACTGCGGTAGAAACATTGCAGATGTTGTCAACGTTAGAGAGGTAGTGGAATTTGCAAAGAGCTTAGATGGAGTGGTGGTTGCAAGGGATTACAAATACATGTGTTCCGATCCAGGGCAAGAGCTAATAATCAAAGACGTTCAGGAGTTAAAGCTCGACAGGGTAGTTGTAGCAGCTTGCTCTCCAAAGTTACACGAATTAACATTCAGAAAAGCGCTCAAAAGAGCTGGTTTAAACCCATTTTTATTTCAGATGGCAAACATAAGAGAACTCTGCTCGTGGGTTACAAGCAACGACAGAGATGCTACCGAAAAGGCTAAAGCCTATGTTAAGTCCGCTGTAGAGAGGGTAAAACTGCACGAACCACTCGAAACCATAAGGGTAAAGATTACTCCGAGTGTCTTGGTGATAGGCGGTGGTATAGCCGGAATCTCAGCATCTCTTCTGCTTGCGGATGCTGGAGTTAAGGTTTACTTGGTAGAAAAAGAGCCGACTATTGGCGGGAAAATGGCTAAGTTTGACAAGACATTCCCCACTTTAGACTGCTCAGCCTGCATACTAACGCCGAAGATGAATGCGGTAAAAGAGCATCCAAACATCGAGCTTATAACCTACGCCGAAGTAGAAGACGTGAAAGGCTATGTCGGCAACTTCACCGTTAAGATAAGAAAGAAAGCCAGATACGTTAAAGAGGATGTTTGCACGGGTTGTTACGAATGTATAGAGAATTGTTTGTTTGAAAAACCCGAATTCCCTTCTGAATTCGACGAAGGTATAGGTAAGAGAAAGCCGATATACATACCCTTCCCTCAAGCCGTGCCTTTAGTGCCTGTAATCGATCCAAACACTTGCATGTGGTTGAAAGCCAAGAAGTGCTCCCGCTACTGCATGGAAAGTTGCGAAGCGAAAGCAATAGACTTCAATCAAAAGGATGAGATAATTGAGGTTAAAGTCGGAGCTATAATAGTTGCGATTGGCTATAAGCCGTTTGACGCTAGAAAGATTAAGCGTTATCGCTTCGGAGAACTTGAAAACGTCTACACATCACTGCAAGTAGAGAGGATGCTAAACTCAGCCGGACCGACTTCTGGAGAGGTGTTACTTGCAAACGGGGAGAAGCCGAAGAGGGTTGCCATAATCCACTGCGTAGGCAGTAGAGACGACAACTACAACCCCTACTGTTCGAGGGTTTGCTGTATGTATTCGATAAAGCTCGCAAGGCTGATAAAGGAGAGGACGAATGCAGAGGTCTACAACTTCTACATAGATATAAGAGCTTTCGGCAAGATGTATGAGGAGTTCTACAGAAAGGCAATGGAAGAAGGTATTAAGTTCATTAGAGGTAGAGTTGCGGAAATTACGGATATACCAAAGAGTGAGGAGGAAAAAGGTAAGCTAATAGTGGTTTACGAGGATACACTGCTCGGTAGGGTTATGAGGTTACCAGTTGACATGGTCGTGCTATCGGTAGGCTTGGAACCTCCAGAAGATATAGACAAAATAAGAACACTGCTAAAGCTCTCATGCACACCAGATGGCTTCTTAGCAGAGAGACATCCCAAGCTTGCACCTGTATCGACAACGACAGAAGGCATATTCATAGCTGGATGTTGCTCCTCACCAAAAGATATACCAGATTCCGTAGCTCAGGCTGAGGCTTCGGCTGGCGAAGCTTTGTCGCTGATAAAAAGAGGTGAAATAGAACTCGAGCCGATAATTTCACATGTAATTGAAGAGAAATGCTCAGGTTGCGGAATTTGCGTACCATTATGCCCGTACAATGCGATAAGCTTGGTTGAGGTAAATGGTAAGAAAAGAGCATACATAAATCCCGCTTTATGCATGGGTTGCGGTGTCTGCGTTTCCGCTTGCCCAAGCAAGGCTATAAAGCAAAACATGTTCAGTTCAGAGCAGATTTTAGCTGAGATTAGAGCTTTACTCAGATGAAAAGTTATTAAGCCCCTAATTAGCAACCGACATTTGGATGATGACTCTTACGGGGTCTGAGCGGTGATGAAACTGGGCAGGTCTGACGTATGAAACTCTACTTTGCAATTGACCTTTCAAAAGGGCAGGTTGTAAGGGGAAGCAAAGGTGAAAGGGAGAAGTATAAGCCAGTTGGCAGTTTACAGCAAGTTTTGAACGAGTTCAAACCGAAGAGGCTTTACATAGCGGATTTGGATAGAATAGAAGGTAAAGGCGACAACCTCAAGCTGATAGAGGAAATAGCGGACAGCTATGATGTAATAGCGGATTTGGGTTTTAGAGAGCCTGAAGAGATTAAGGAGTTTAACTTTACACCCATAATAGCCACCGAAACATTCGACTTAAGGAGGATTCACGAAGTCAAAGGAGATTTTTACGTAAGCTTGGACTTTAAAGGTGAATTTTTGGGTGGTATGGATTTGGACTCAGCTTTAGAAATCCTGAACACGTTGAAAACGGTTGTGATTGTTCTGACCGTAGACAGAGTAGGAACGCTAAATCCGAACTTTGAGCTTGTAGATTACGTCCTAAGCAAATCCGAAAATCCCGTAATGGTTGGTGGTGGAGTAAGGAATGTTGAAGACTTGGAAAGACTTAAGGAGATGGGTTGTTCTGGTGCAATAGTTGCGACTGCTGTTTA
>CAYMRE010000051.1:0-5970 GCA_964392755.1 uncultured archaeon | reverse complement strand
GTTAAACCTATAGAAGTCACGCTTGTAGTAATCATTTCTAATCCTTACACGTTTACCCTCATACACTTGAAGGCTACATCGATAACAGTCGTGCGAACGTCTAAATAGCTCGAAACAAAGGGGAGTACATGGATGAGCTTCTCAAGCTCGCAAAGGTTAGGTTTATGAGAATGGACAAGAGCAACGAATACGACGAAGAACTCCTTGAATATGCGAGAAATTTGGGTCTAATAAAGCCTATGCCCCTTGCAGAGCTCTGCAAAGTCGTCGAAACGATTGCCAGATTCAACCCCTCTTTAGCTCTGAGCATCTCCGCACACCACTTAGCCTTACACTGCTTAAGGGACTGTAACGGTTTCTGCGCCTTCGCTTTAACTGAAAAATCTGGTAGCAACGTTAAGGCAATCGAAACCAAAGCTGAGAAAACCGAAAAAGGCTACGCTATTAGAGGTTACAAGAACTTCGTCACGAACGGTGAGTTCGCAGAAGTTTTTGTAATTACTGCAAAGCACGAGGGCAAAGTTAAAGTTTTTGCCGTTGATAGGGAAGGAATAAAAGCTGAAAGGATCGATTTAACCTGTTTTAGAGGTAGTGGCATCGCGAAAATACACATCGATAGTATCGGTCGTGAACTTGGAGATTTGAAGCTCGCAATGTCGGCTTTAAATGTAGGTAGAGTCGTTTTTGCATCGTTAGCTTTAGGAATCGCTAAGAGATGCTTCGAATTGGCTTTGAAGAGAGCTAAGAGGTTGGGAATAACAGACAATCGGGGAATAAGATGGAGGTTTGCCGATCTTAAGTCAGATATTGAAGTGGTATCAAGTTATGTGAATAGCGTTGTCAGTAGCTTCAGCGAAAGCGATGCCATTAAACCGGCTATATGCAAGTTGAAAGCGTGTGAAGTTGCAAAAGCTTGTGCAGACTTTGCAGTTGAGATTTTCGGTGCTAAGGGGTTGATTAGGCACTCAATAACCGAGATTCTTTACAGATATGCAAAGGCTCTTGACATTGGAGAGGGAACGAGCGAAATAATGAGAGAAATAATCTCCAGATCACTCTAAGATTTTGTCCACCAGCTTTTCGAACTCAACTGCATGCGTTTCTTTAACTACGTTTAATACAAGCATGGTGTACGTTCTCTTAACATGCTTCATTCCAGCGATTTTTTTAACGAACTCGCTTAAGTCTTCTCTCGTTTTAAACTTTGCAACGGTTATGACGTCGAATTCACCGGTTACATCGTAGACAGCGGTAACGTTTGGCTCCTTGGCAATTATCTCCTCAAGCTCTACGAGATGTTTACCCTCTGCTGTGATACCTATTATAGCGGTTAGATCAAATCCGAGCTTCGAGTGATTTATCACAGGTATGAACTTCTCTATGACTCCCATCCTTTTCAGCTTGTTTATTCTGTTATAGACCGTTCCTTCAGCTACATCCAGCTTCTCCGCAATCTCCTTTAGGCTCTTTCTCGCATCTTTCTGAAGCTCTATCAATATTTCTATGTCGAGTTTGTCGATTTTTTCAGGCATTGAGTTTGAATGCTGAAGAATCTTTAAAAAAGTTTTTCCTCAACTTATGTCCCCACAGGAGCAGAAAATCTCGTTTACAGCCGACAGTACGTTTTCAAATCCCATTCCACTCAGGGCGGATACCTTTACGATTCTGAATCTCATGGTCGTGTAGTCTATGAGACCCATAAGCTTCTCTACGATCTCACCCAAAACACCCTCAACATCTTTTAACTTTGCAGTTACCTCACTCAGATCGAAGTCGGTTAGATCACACTTGTTGAGAACGGTTATCGTTGGCATCGACAGCCTCAAAGATATAACCGCATTTTGAGCTACTATCGATGCGAAGTTTTCCGGTGTGGATGCCACTTCCGCATCTATTATAAATACGCAGACACTCCAACCCCTTGCAATTTTTTCTGCCATCGCAAGTCCATGCTTGCTGTATAGAAAAAGTTCCATTTGTCCCGGGGTGTCGTATATTACGTAATCTCCATCCAGTATAAGATCGTCAATGTGTTCGAGGGAAAGCTCAATCGACTTTAGAAGAGCACCGTTTATACCCAATCCGAATTTCTTCATTACCTCCTCAGTTCTAACAAACTCTCTGATGTCCCTATCCGCTTTGTAAATTGGGTCCGAAGCTGGATCGAGGTTCACAACTTTAACGTCGTAGTCTTTCAAATATTTGGAGAAGTTTTTAACAAACGTACTTTTCCCACTACCAGCCGGACCAACGACAATTATGTTCATAGTAGAAATTCTGGTATCCTCTGCTTATAAATCAAGTCTCCGTAGCTCTCTCTTTCCCTTATAACATACCATCTACTTCCGTCAACGAGAACTTCGGCGCATCTCGGTCTTCCGTTGTACTGACTGCTCATGACAAAGCCATATGCACCTGTATCAAAGATTGCAATTAGATCCCCTTTCTCAACCTTCGGAAGCTTCCTATCTTCAGCCAAAACGTCTCCACTCTCACAGATAGGACCGACTATCGTGTAAACATCCTCATCTGGTTTATCCATCTTGTTCGCAACAGCTACTCTGTGATAGGCGTTATACATCGCAGGCCTTATGAGAAGGTTGAAACCCGCATCTACCGCAACAAAGTTCTTGTAAGCCTTCTTTACAGCGTTAACCTTCGTTAGAAGTATCGTCGTGTTGCCAACAAGACTCCTCCCCGGCTCCAAGTGTAGCTTCGGATTCGAGCTTAACTCCTTACCCCTCTCCTTGAAAACGGGTAAGATTGCATTCGCAAAGTCCTTCGGAGTTGGAGCTCCTTCGCCGGTGTAATCTATAGCTAAACCACCCCCCAAATCCAAAAACTCAATTTCAGCACCAATTTTTTCAACTTCAACCGCTAAATCGAAGAGCTTGTTGAGTGCTTCGACAAAAGGATCGATCTCTTTGATTTGACTTCCTATGTGACAGTGAATTCCCACGGGTTTCACGTTGGGGAGTTCAACAGCCTTTCTGTACGCTTCCAAAGCCATATTCCAAGGAATTCCGAATTTCGATGTTTTTAAACCAGTTGCAATCTTCGGATGCGTTTTCGGATCTATTTCAGGATTTACCCTGAAGGCAATCTCAACTACCTTCCCCTTTCTTTCAGCAATCTCTTGAATGGTGTAAAGTTCGTCCAAGCTATCAACGCTGAATTTAACGTTACAATTAATTCCCATTTCTATCTCCTCATCACTCTTGGAGTTCCCGTTGAAGAGGATTTTATCTGAAGGAAAACCAGCAAGCTTAGCCATGTAAAGCTCTCCACCGCTGAACACATCGGCACCAAATCCATGCCTTGCAATTATCCGCATTATAGCAAGGTTATTGTTGGCTTTTACGGCGTAGAGGATTTCAGCTTCTGGAAAAGCGTTCTTGTACGCGTCAATGTTCTCTTCAAGCTTAGCCTTAGACGTTATGTAGATGGGAGTTCCAAGCTTTTCAGCCAATTCTACGACGCTAACATCCTCAACGTGTAAAACTCCATCTACGACTTTGAACATGATAACACGATGACCTCACTTAATTAAGTTTTTCAGTTCCACAGACAAACGTATAACATGATGTTCAAAGGAAAGCATTCCGTAGTGTACGTTCGAAACGGTAAGGCTGTAAAGGTGTTTAAGCCGGAGTTCAGGTACAACTTCTGGAAGGAGGTTAGGTACTTAACCGTGCTCCAGAAGAGAGATTTCGTTCCAAAACTCTTCGGTTTCTATCCCGATAGGCTCGCTGTAGAAATGGAGTTTGTTAACGGTATTACGATAAAAGATTTTGTTGAGGAAAGGGAATTCGATGAGGTAGTTGAAGTTCTGAAAAAGTGTCTCGACATCTGTTTTTACTTGGACAGAATGAGAATTCAGAAAGAGGAGATGAACCATCCACAGAAGCATATAATAGTGGCTGATAGGGTTGTCTTTATAGATTTTGAAAGGGCTTACGAAAATCCAAATCCCAGCAACGTTACTCAGTTTCTCGAATACGTTAGAAGGATTACCGGTTTGAAAGCAGACATTGAACTCGTAAAGAGGTACAAAGAGTATTATAGAATTGGAGACTACAACACGCTCAAAGCTAACGTCTTCAGCGCTTGCAGATCTTGACAAAGTTCCTGTAAAATTCAACACCGTATTCCGTGTGATAAACCTCAGGATGCCATTGCACACCGTATATCGGCTTACTTCTATGTCTCATAGCCTCTATCTCACAGATGTCGGATTTCGCTAAGAGTTTAAAGTCGTCGGGAAGCTTTTTCACCTCATCCATATGACTCGCCCAAGCCTTGAACTCTTTGGGAATGCCCTCAAATATTTCGTCGTCTTCAACAACTCTAATTTTGACCTCTGCATATCCCCCAACTCTACCCTTTCCAACTTCTCCACCGAAAACTTTGGCAAGTAACTGGTGACCCAAACAAACGCCCAAAATTGGCACCTCAAGCTCTTTGACGTAGAGTTCACAGTTTCCAGTTCTATCCAGAGAAGGACCACCACCTAAAACGAGTCCGTCAACGTCTTTAAGTTCTTCCAACGGTGTGGTGTTTGGAATAAGCTTAGTCTCGACTCCCAAGTCTCTCAGCGTTCGATGTATGAGATGGTTGTACTGTCCGTAGTTGTAAACAACGTATATTTTCACCATCGAACGTAACTGCCCTTCGAAGTATTTAACGTTATTCGAGTAACTCAATGAGGGACTCTTCCTTCTTTTCTCTTTTAAAGAATCTGAAAAACCTCCTCTTACCGACAACTATTTCCAACTCTTTGCTCAAATCCCCAACGCTCGATCTGGCATTTATCGTAACCTTAAACGATCCCTCGAACTTTGGAATGGCTTTCACATCACTTCTAACGATCATACCCCTTCTGACGGGTGGGAATTCAATCGTTTTCGGCTCAACTTCGAAGTACTTTTCTAAGTCCGTTAGATCAACAACCAAATTCTCTACGACATCGTGCAGTACATTCTCATATCCAACTCCGATACTAAAAGCTTCATTGATGTAAACTTTTTTCGGAATTTCAATGACAAGTTGCAACTTCTTAAGCTCTTCAATTGCTTTAAGCAAGAACTCGTAGCTCCTGCCGTACTCTCTCTTCTTGAAGTTCTTTTCAGCTAACTTGACGAGTTTCTTAACTATCTTGGGTTTCAAACTCTTAGATTGCTTTAACAGAGCCTTAACATCATCTATCTTCTTTGGAATGAGTACGTAGGGAAGGGGAAGGAACTTGAAGTCGTACTCTTCTTTAACGACTTCCACGATCTTACCCTCAAAGTCAAACTTCACTTTACTACCGTAGGTGTAAACGACTACACCGTCATCGCCAAATTCAACATCGTATACTATTTCATCGAGCTTTTTGTTCCACAAGATTTGCCCTTCCTTGGTCAAAAGTACGAAATCGTTGTAGTTTGAAACGGCAACAGCATACCCAACTCTAACGAGGTTCGCCTTTAAACTCAGCTCCCACCTCTTTTCTTCGGAATCGAGGCACTTCAAACCTTTATCCGTAGCAACGATGAATAAATTTTCATCGAAGTCTAAGGAGTGTATCTTCCCAACTCTCTTAGAGAAGATTTTCTCGCCATCTGTGTTAAACACTAAAATCTTCTTACCCACACCTACGGCAACCCTATCGTTACGACAACTTATGGCATTTGCTTTAATCTTCTTCCTCCAAATTACGTTTCCTTCAAGGTCTATCAGAGCTACCTCACTCTCAGTTCTGACAGCTATGACTTTATCAACAGATATTTCGAGTATAGGTTTGTCAAAACTCACTATAAAGTTTCTACCGAAGACGAGATTTTCGTAGCAGACTACATCCCCCTTTTTGCAGTAGACCCATCTGTCTGCGGGTTTGATCAGCTTAACCTCCTTATTCTCCTGTAAGGTTTCCATTACTTTTGCTAAAATACATCTAAATATAAATTTGACCTAAGAGAAACCGAAACA
>CAYMRE010000050.1:0-6118 GCA_964392755.1 uncultured archaeon | reverse complement strand
GCAGAGAAGGCTGAGGAAATAAAAGGGAAGGAGATGGGTAAGCTGAGTAGAATGAAGATTTCTGCCGATCTTGTAGTTAAGTTCATCAGAAAGTTCTACGACGAATCGAAAGCTCCGAAAGGTTTGAAGGTTCTCAGCTTGATGAAGAACGCTTTCTTACACGGAAATTACGAAGCTTTAGGTGAATTCCATCAGAAAGCTCTGTTCTTGGGTATGATGCACTTCCAAGACGAGTACAACTACGATGTTGAAAGAACTGAGAGATGTGTGATACACTACGGAATGCCAGACGGAAGAATTGTTCCGTTTTGTGCATTCAACGTCATTCCAGAGTTTTACAGAGACAAGATTCAGCCTGAGTACAGCTACAGTTGGGAGGAATGGAAGAAGATACATCCAGATTGGAGCTACAAGAAGGACAAGTACGTCAGAACTAAGGAGTTCATAGAAGAGATGATGAAGAGTGAAATATACAAGAAAACCTACGAGGTTAAGAACTACTTTGAATGATCTCGTTCAAAGCTACCAAGACATCTTTAGCCTTCAGAATGTCATCGATCTTTATTCTCTCCCTTTCGGTGTGACATAAATGCAATTCACCGGGACCAAACACAACAACATCCCATCCAGCTTCCCTAAAGTTTATTGCATCGGTCCACGATCTCATTTCCGTATAATTGACGGGTAAACCCGCTTTTTCAACTGCCTTTTCGATTAATTCCGTCACTTCACCGCTCAAAAATCCTTTGGCTTTCTCAACCACCGTAAAATTCTCGTTCTTGAAAATATCCGTTACCTTCCTTTCAACGACGTTAACATCATCTTCGGGAGGTATCAAGAGATCGATCCTTAAAGAGCATCTATCTGGAACTACGTATTCGTAACTCCCACCTTCGATTTTCTGAATGAGGTACAAGTAGTTCAAGTTCTTAACCCTGTTTATGGCATCGATTGCCTTCTCTATTGCGTTGATTCCCATATCTGGGCAAGCCCCGTGTGCCGATTTACCTAAAATCTCAACATCTATTTCCAAACATCCGTAGTGCCTGTTTGCTATCTTCAGCTCCGTAGGTTCCATGACTATAGCTTTCCTTCTATCGAACTCCTCAACCACAGCCTTAGAACCTAACCCCCCTTCCTCCTCATCGGATAAGAGTGCTACTCCGAACTTAGGCTCTTCAATTTCTTCCAATGCAAGTATAATCGCAGTTATACTCGCTTTGGCATCGCAACATCCAGTGCCGTAAGCGTAAACTCCATCGAATTCGAAACCTCTCTTAACTGGAACCGTATCGACGTGGGTAACAACCCAAACTTCCGCATCTTGATTTATGAGTATGTTCTTGGTATTGTACTTCTCGAAAACCGACGGCTCGAAATCGTAGAGAACTTCGATGAGATGACTTATAATCTCGTCCTCCTCACCCGACTCTGACTCGATCTCCACGAGTTCTTTGAGTATCGACAATGCTTTCATGAATTTAACTTTATATAACGAGTTAAAAGTGTGTCCTTTGTGATACGAAAGGTTACAAAGGAGGATGAAAAAGCCTTTATCGATGTTTACATGTCCGCTTACAGGGGATTGGAGGAGTACGCCTACACGAGCAAGAAGGATGTTAAGTGGTATTTCAGATGGTTGTTAAAGAGAGATGAAGAGGGTTTTTTCACGTATATAGCGGAAAAACCCGTAGGTTTTATAGCGTGTGATTGCAACTGGTTCAGCGTTTTTGAAGGAGATGAGGTTGCTGAAATCCACGAGATCGTTGTTCATCCCGAATGGCAAGGAAAGGGGATTGGAACAGCTTTGATGCAAAAAGCCCTAAATTATGCTCGTGAAAGGGGAAAGAAAGTTGTTGAACTTTGGGTTGGAGTTGGGAATTCGAAAGCGATAAGATTTTACAAGAAGTTCGGTTTTGAGGAGAGAGGGGTTGTTGGTCGATGGCTTAGGATGACTTTGAATTTATAAAAAACGTACTAAAATCATCGATGTTTTATACACTTGCGATCAAATCCTCTTGGGATGGGTGAGCTGACACCGATGATGAGACAGTACTACAGGATTAAGGAGAGGTACAAAGATGCCTTACTGTTCTTCAGAGTTGGTGACTTTTACGAGCTTTTTGACGAAGATGCGAAGATTGCTTCGCAGGAACTTGGTATAGTTTTGACTTCAAGAGACAAAAAGCATCCGATGGCTGGAGTACCTCATCATGCGGTGTTTCCTTACATAAAGAGACTGATAGAAAAGGGTTACAAGGTCGCCATATGCGAGCAGGTTGAGGATCCTTCAAAAGCAAAAGGATTGGTAAGAAGGGAGGTCGTCAGGGTAATAACCCCCGGAACACTCATAGAGGAGGAACTTTTAACAAAGGAAAACAACTACCTCATGTCGATATACAAGGGTAGGATTTACGGGATAGCTCTAATTGACGTCTCTACTGGAGAATTCCTGACCACAGCATTGGAAAGTTTTGATGAAGTGATTGCAGAAATTTTGAAGTTTTCTCCAGCTGAATGCATAGTTCCAGAGAACTTTGAGGAACTTGAAGAGTTGAAGAAGCACGTTAACGTCGTTCACACGTTGAGTCAGAATGAGTACTCCTTTAAAGAATCACTCGAAATATTGAAAGAGTGCGTTCAGGACTTCGAGAAACTTGAGCTTGAGGAGGAATGCGTTAGAGCTTGCGGTTCCGCTTTGAAGTACGTCAGGGATTCTCTGCTCATAAAGACGATGAAGATCAGACTTCAGAAGTATGTAAGCAGGGATTACATGATACTCGATTCTACAACGCTCAAGAACCTTGAGGTTTTCAGAAATCTGATAGACGGTAGTAGGAGGGGTACTCTGATAGACGTTCTCGATAAAACGACTACAGCCATGGGTAGCAGACTTTTGAAGAGATGGTTACAGAGACCCCTTCTAAACGTCGATGAAATAGAAAAGAGGCTTGAAGCTGTTGAAGAACTTTTTGAGAAGAGTTTTCTCAGGCGTAGTTTGAGGGAAATTTTGAGAGAAGTTTACGATTTGGAGAGGATAGTAAGCAGGATAGAGTATCGTAAGGCAAATGCGAGAGATTTGGTTGCCTTGAAAAATTCGTTGAAGGCTGTTGAAAAGATAAAGAGCTTCAATTTCAACTCGAAGAAGCTTAAGGAGATAGTTGATGGCTTAAAAGCTTTGAAGGATGTGGTTGATCTTATAGAAAACGCAATAGTTGACGATCCCCCTGTAAACGTCAAAGACGGTGGGATAATAAAAGAAGGGTACTCAAGAGAGCTTGACGAACTCAGGAGGATTAAAAGTGAGCACGAGAGCTTCATAAGGAGCATAGAGGAGAGGGAAAGAAAAGCGACTGGCATAGACAAGCTAAAGGTGGGATACAACACCGTCATAGGCTACTACATAGAAGTTCCCAAATCCAAGCTGAGGTTGGTTCCGAATCACTACAAGAGAAAACAAACGCTCGTTAGCTCTGAGAGGTTTACGATTCCGGAGCTTGAGGAGATGGAAGAAAAGGTAATAGCGTGTGATGAGAAGATCAAAGCGTTGGAGTACGAGCTCTTCAACGAGGTTAGGGAGGAAGTGTCTAAGAGAGTTGAAGATATAAGGGACTGTGCATTCAAAATTGCGGAGCTTGATGTCCTCTCAACCTTTGCAGAAGTTGCCGTCCTTTACAACTACACGAAGCCTAAGGTTAACGACGGCTACGACATAATAATAAGGAACGGGAGACATCCGACGGTTGAGTTAACAACCAAATTCGTTCCGAACGACGTAAATTTAACGAGGGACAGCAGGATTCTCATAATTACAGGTCCGAACATGGCTGGAAAGTCCACGTACTTGAGAATGACCGCTCTGATAACCATAATGGCCCAGATCGGTTGCTTTGTTCCAGCGGAATACGCGGTTATAGGGGTTGTGGACAGGATATTTACGAGGATCGGAACTGTGGATGACATAACGAGAGGGTTGAGCAGTTTCATGGTTGAGATGGATGAGGTGGGTAAAATATTGAGAAATGCCACAAGGAGGAGTTTGATTCTGCTTGATGAGGTTGGAAAAAGCACAGGAACGAAAGATGGATTAAGCTTGGCGTGGGCAATACTTGAGTATTTGCACAGGATAGGCGCAAAAACACTCTTCGCAACTCACTACCATGAACTTTCAGAGCTTGAAAGCCTTGAGGGGGTTAAGAACTACCACTTCCGCATAATCGAAGGAGAAACGATAGAATTTGACAGGAAGATAAGGAGGGGAGCATGTACCGAAAGTTACGGGATAAAGATTGCTGAGTTGGTATTGCCCAAGGAGGTTATAGACAGGGCTTACGAGATATTTAACAGCATGAACGTTGTAAACGATGACATCGTAAAGGAAATAGCCAAGATCGACGTAAACAACTTAACGCCAGTTCAGGCTTTAGTTGAGCTTGACAGGATAGTGAGGCTATGCAAGAAGAGAGGCTGAAGAAGATTTTGAAGGAGCTTGAGGAGATAAATGCTAAGTTAAGAAGCAGGGCTTTGGAGAGGGCAATAGAGAACATAAAGATTGCTTTACATAGTGAAAAGGTCGGATCTGAAGGTTTTGAACACAGCTACATTAGAAGTAAGCTGATAGAGATGATGGGAGGGAACGTTTACATTGAATCTGAGCAAACTGGATTATCGAAGCTCGGTTTTAGACCAGATTTGGTTATGATAAAGGGTAACGAGGTTATAATTGCTGAGATTGAAACCGATAAGGGTAGAGCTTTGAAAAAGATGAGAAAGATTGCGAAGCTTATGGATAAGCTGAAGTCACATCCCATCGTTGCGAACAGGAGATTAAAGGTGATCTTTGCACTCTCAAAATGGGATGAAAGGATTTTGGATTTCGCCAAACGATGTGGATTCGAAGTTTTACTTCTTGAAGGAGGAGATTTGAGAAAACCTTAAAAGTGATTGCACAACCTTCGCACATGCGGATAGGTGAAGCCTTAGTCGGGAAAGGTTACGAGGTAGCTCACATAGATCTGATGATCGGTGAGAAAGACGGAGTTGTAGGTCAAGCCTTTGCAAACGCACTATCTCAGTTATCCGCAGGACACACCCCACTTTTAGCGGTTTTGAGACCCAACCTCATAACCAAACCCCCAGCGATAATAGTTCCGAAGGTAACGATAAAGAATTTGGAACAGGCTGAACTGATTTTTGGTCCAGCTCAAGCTGCCGTAGCTAAGGCTGTAGCTGATGCAGTTGAGGAAGGAATAATTCCAAAGGAGAAGGCTGAAGATTTGGTTGTGATCGTGAGCGTCTTCATACACCCGAAAGCCAAAGATAGGAACAAGATATACTACTACAACTACTCAGCCACAAAATTAGCTATAAAGAGGGCTATGAGGGGATTTCCAGATGTTGACAAAGTTCTCTGGGAAAAGGATAGAGCATTCCACCCACATGTCGGTAGAAAGCTTACGAAGCTTTGGGATCCACCTTACCTGCAGATAGCCTTCGACTTGACGAGCTTGGATGAAGTTTTAAACGTTATGAGGCAGATTCCAGAAAGCGATCACATAGTCTACGAGATAGGAACTCCATTGGCTAAACGCTACGGTGCCGATGTAGTCTTGAAGATGAGGGAGATAAAGCCCGATGCGTTTTACATAATAGACTTCAAGACTTTGGATGTTGGTAAATTGGAAGCGAGGATGGCTGTAGATTCCACAGCTAACGGCGTCGTCATATCGGGATTGGCACCAATAAAGACCATCGTTGAAGGTATTAAAGAAGCCCAGAAGGTCGGAATTTATGCAATTGTAGACATGCTTGGAGTTGAGGATCCTATAAAGAGGCTTGAGAAGATAAAGGATGCTGGAGTTATGCCAGATGTTGTGGAATTGCATAGGGCTATAGATGAGGAAGAGGCAAAACCTCCTTGGCACTTGGCAAAGCCAGTTAAAGAGAAGTTCGATGTGCTTGTAGCGGTGGCTGGTGGTATAAGGGTGGAAAACGTTCCTGAGGTAATCTCCGCCGGAGCGGATATACTTATAGTTGGCAGAGCTATAACGAGGGCAAGAGATGTTGAAGGAGCTGTAAGGAGGTTTCTCAGTGCACTAAAAAAACCAGACACTGACCA
>CAYMRE010000049.1:0-6138 GCA_964392755.1 uncultured archaeon | reverse complement strand
GCTTTCTCTTTGAGTATTTCTAAAGCCTTTCTCATAACGGTTTTAACTGGTAATGCTCCAGTTCCTTCAACCACGAATAGGTACTTATCCGTCTCCATGACGTCTATAGCGTTCTCTTCGCAAACTTTAACGCATTCCTTACACATCGAGCAGGATAGTATGTCTGTTACTTCAATTCTACCGTTTAGCTTCAAAACGTTTCTCGGACAAGCGTCTACACAATTTCCACAGCTGTTGCAGTTATCCTTAACAACTATCTCTGGTATTATCTTGTAGTAGCATGCGGAAACTGGCTGATACTTGGCATGTTCTTTTCCAGTCCCCAATCTTGCTACAGCTTCGATCATCAACTGCTGTCCCTCATACAGCTCAACGATAGGTATGTTGTCGTAAACTGGCTTGATCTCAGGATCTTCAGAGATTAAATCCCCGGAGTAGACGACTTTTGGACCTTCAACGTTTAACCTGAACGAAACTTGGCAGTTTGGACATCCTTCACCACCGCAAACGCACTTGTCGGGCATGTTGAACCTCTCTAGATCGGTCTTTATGGGTATTAGACCTATCCTATGGGCAATTATTTCATCGTATAAGAATGATGTGTTCATGTAGAAAACAACATAGTCAACCGCCATTGTAGGAACTAAGCTCTTCATTGCCCTTCTGAACGAGTTGGCGAGAGCTATAGGGGCTTCGTGGAGTATAAATTTCACTCTAAGATCGCTCTCCTCAAGTATCTCGATCCTCATAATCTATCACTTGAAAATGCAAAATTTAAAAGTTTTTCAAGAAGATTAGACTCTCCTTCCCCTCTTCCCTCCGGGAGGTCTGGTTCCATCGTGTGGAATTGGAGTTACATCTTCAATCCTGCCGATCTTCAATCCCGCTCTTGCCAAAGCTCTGATTGCAGCCTGTGCACCTGGACCGGGTGTTATGTGCTTGTTTCCACCTGGAGCTCTTACTTTTATGTGTACTCCCTCAATACCTTTCTCCTTAGCTATTTCAGCCGCTCTCAACGCTGCTTGCATTGCGGTGTAGGGGTTTCCCTCATCCCTGTCAGCCTTTACTATCATACCACCGCTTACCCTTGCAATGGTTTCACTACCCGTGATGTCGGTAATAGTGATTATCGTGTTGTTGTAACTGCTGAATATGTGAGCTATACCCCACTTACCCCCCTTCTTCGCCATTCACATCACCCCTTAGCAAATGGTGAATTGGGATAGAATCCTATCTTGGTTTCCTCATCTCTTTCCACTATATAGCTTGGAGATGTGACCCTTCTACCGTCAACAGCTATGTGTCCGTGAGTTATGAGTTGTCTTGCCTGTTTTATTGTTCTGGCTAAACCCTGTCTGTAGACTACGGTTTGCAACCTCCTTTCGAGGAAGTCTTCAACGGTAAGATTGAGAATGTCGTCAAGCGTTGCGTTCTCTTCAAGAACTCCAATTCTCGCCAACTTCTTTATTACGGCGTTAGCTTTAGCTCTTGCGATTTCTCCCTCCTTCCCGGGTAGGTTTACCTTGCTCAGCAAGTCTCTTGCCACTCTCCTATACTTTCTCAGAATGTTTTCGAATCTCCAGAGTTCCCTCTTGTTTCTCAATCCGTACTTGATTACAAGTTGAGCTTCCCTTTCGAGCCTAACCTTATCCCAAGGCTTTCTCGGAGTTACGTACTTCTTCCTGTGTCTCTTTGGATCGCCCATACAACCACCTCACTTCTTTCTCCTAACGACTCCAACCGTCATACCCTTTCTACCCGTCGATCTCGTTCTCTGACCTCTAACCTTGTAACCTCTGGCGTGTCTTACACCTCTGTAGCACTTGATCTTGATCATCCTTTCGATATCCAGCATTTTGGCAAAGTCTACATCCTTGGCAAGTAAATGCAGATCTTTACCAGAATACGGATCCTTCCTCCTGTTGAACATCCATGAGGGTATATGTTGCTCCAATTCTTCTTCAACGAGTTTTCTGAGCCTTTCTATAGTCTCGTCATCTAACTCTCCGAGCTTAGCCCTGGGATTCAACTCAAGTGCGTTGGTTATAGCCCTCGCCATCCTCAATCCTATTCCCTTTATCCCGGTGAGCGCTATCATTACGGGCTTGTTTCCGTCCAAATCTGTATCCGCAATTCTGACTATGTGCTTAAACATCTTTACCACACAGTCCGAAACTGTATTTAAAACTTCTGACCGTAATCGTTTAAACTTCGAAGTTGAATGAGGAACATGTTCTACGACGTCAGAACTGTAGAGAGTTACAGTTTTAAAATATCCGTTGAAAATGGGAGAGTTGAGAAGGTAAAATTTGACGAATCGAGGGGGAAAGCTTTTAGAGTTTTAAAGAACTGCTTTTGGGGTTATTTCGTTGGGGATGTTGACGACAAAGAAGGTATATCTTTAGCTGAGAAAAATGCAGTTGGAAAAGGTGATAGCGACGTTCTGAAAGTTTCATCCAGTGGTAAATTCGTGCTTAAGCCTAAGGAGGATTTTAGAGACGTTTCGGTGGAGGAGAAAGTCCAATTCTTGAAGGACATTGAAAAAAACCTTAAAGGCGATAAAATCGTAAGTACAAGCGTAACGTACTTCGAAAATATTAGAAGATTGAGATACTACGACTCGAACGGCAACGAAGTTTTCTACGAGATCCCAAGAATAGGATTGATAGTTTCAGCAGTTGCAAAAGACGAAACCCTTCAATTCTATTCAAAAAGAGTAATGAAACCGGCGGGGTTTGAAGCCTTAAAAGGAGCTTACGATCTAGCCGATGAGGTTGTTGAGGTGGTTACAAAGCTTGTAAATGCTAAGACTCCTCCCTCAGGAAACATGAACGTCGTAGCTGATTCGAGTTTAGCGGGGGTATTCATTCACGAAGCTTTTGGGCATGCGGTTGAAGGTGATCACGTTTTGCAAGGTGCAAGCGTTTTGGCAAACAAACTCGGTCAAAAGGTTGCGGATGACTGTGTAAACATTTACGACGATCCAACAATTAGAGAATTTGGGTTTTATCCGTTTGACGATGAGGGAGTCAAAGCTGAGAAGAGGACTATCGTTGAGAACGGCGTTTTGAAGGACTTTCTCCATTCGAGAGAGACTGCATTGAAGTTTAACTCTCGGGCAGGTAATGCGAGGGCTGAGGGGTTGAAGTTTCCTATTGTGAGAATGAGTAACACGTATTTGGATAGGGGGGATCATAAATTCGATGAACTCTTAGAGATTGCGAGAAACGGTGTATATCTCGTAGGTTCGAGGGGTGGTGAGACCAATCCAGCAACTGGTTACTTCCAATTCAATGCACAGTACGGTTACCTGATTGAAGGAGGTGAATTGACTGAAATGATAAGAGACGTTTCTCTAAGCGGGTATACACTCGAAATTTTAAAGAATATAAAAATAGGGAGAGATTTGGAGTTTGATCCGGGCTTTTGCGGTAAGGAGGATCAGCTTGTTCCAGTTTCCGATGGATCTCCTCCTATACTGATAAAAGCTTTGGTAGGAGGAAGTTGATCAGGGATGGGACTATTCATCACAGCTCAGTTACGGCCACATTCATCATCCACTCGACAATCTTCAAACGATTAAATATTTTTTACTCTATCCTGTTCTTATCAAGAATGGACATCAGCTCGCTCAAGTCGAACTCGCATATTCCTACTGCAAAATCCGCACATCCGTAGGATACTAATAGGCTGTCGTCAACAACACAAGCTCCGCATGGAAATACTACAAACGGTCTATCTCCATAAATTTCGTAAATCTCTTTGGGTTCCATTATGTAGTGTGGCGTTACTGCTGTAATCTCCAAATTCTTATTCATTGTTAGAGCAAATACTTTGTATGCCTTTGACTCCCTCTCTAAGCCGTGAGCCAAAAATAGATACTCCCCGTCGACTTCAACTGGCGGAGTGCTCCATCCGATCTTTTCTTCGAATTCCGCTTCGGTCATGACAACTGTCGTGTTAAGAAGTGTGGACTCCTCGTATCCCTCGTAAATGCCGTCTACGTCACTTATCGTGAGATAGAAGTTCTCTTCATCGGTGTGAGGTCTGTGGAACATCTTTAAGCCGTCCTTCGTATTTAATAGAAATGCGTCCTTGTCGCTAACGATATGCTTCCTTATTGGTTCTGGAAACCTGTGGACGCAAACCTTTCTCCACATGCCCTTTTCTTTTACAGCTGTAACTGGCAGAGTTCTCTCAACCCTTATGTGAGGGTCAAAATAGGCTACAGTTCTACCACAATACGTCATGAACGGCTTTCCATCTATTACTGCAATTCTTGGATCTTCAACTCCCCATATATCGTACTTCCCGCTCGGGTAAAGTACCAGATCCGCAGAATAATGCGAAGTGGAATCAAGATATATATCAGCCAAGGACATCCTTATCTCCGCAATAGCACTCGCATAGATGTAGTATCCCACCACTATCCTTGCATATATGAATACATCGTCTCCCTCTATCATCATTGCAGGATTGAAGGCTGTAACGGGGTTTGAAACTGGAAACCTTTTAAGGTGTATTCTGTCAGCAGTTATAACGGTCAAACGTCTCGCTATGTCGATTGTGTAATTCTCTCTCCTTTTGGATATTTCATGAGCGTTCTCCGTGAACTTAAACATGTATCGACGGCTCTCAATTCGAATAAAACCCTATCGATTTTCGCAACTGGAAAAATTTTTTAATGTTTGCGAAAATAATTAAATTATGAAAGTACTGATTTTGGCGGGTGGTGTAGGAGAAAGGCTGTTTCCGTTAAGCAGGTTGAAGTATCCAAAGCAGTTTCTCAGATTGAATGGTGAGAGTCTGTTTCAAAAAACGGTTAAAAGGGGTTTGATGCTTTCAGATGACATTTACGTTGTAACAAACGTCAATCAGGCGTTTATGATTGAAAGGGAACTCGATGAGATTGGTGTTGAAGCTAAGGTCTTAACCGAACCCATGCCAAAAAATACCCTCCCAGCTATATATTTAGGTATCAAAGAAATAGTGAAGGATTTTGGCAGATCGAAGGTAGCAGTTCTGCCATCAGATCACTTAATAGAAGTAAATGAAAATTATTTATCCGCTTTCAAGGAAGCAGAGAAACTATCTGATGAATTCTTGGTCACATTCGGTATAAAACCTACCAAACCGCACACTGGATACGGTTACATAAAACCGAAGGAGAGTGTGAACGGTGGTTTTGTAGTTGAGAAATTTGTCGAGAAACCCGATTACGAAACGGCGAAAACGTATGTAGAGAGCGGTTACCTGTGGAACAGTGGGATGTTCGTGTTTGACAGTGAGATATTCATTGAGGAATGTGAAAAGTATGCCAAAGATGTTATGGAGAAGGTCGATGGAGGAAGGTATGAAGAGATTGAACCCATCTCCGTTGATAAGGGTATTCTTGAAAAGTCTGATAGAGTTGCAGTCGTTCCGTTGGACATTTTCTGGAGCGATGTCGGTAGTTTTGATGCTATATATGAGATAATGGAAAAGGACGAAAGCGGTAACGCAATAAGGGGTGAATTCTTGGGTGTGGATTCCAACAACAACCTGATAATAAGTGAAGGACTCGTTACGACGGTGGATGTTGAGAACATGGTCATCATAAATACTAAGGATGTGACGCTTGTTTGTCCGAGAGAATCGTCTCAAAAGGTTAGGGAGATTGTAAGAGCTTTAAGAGAGCGATCCGATGAAAGAGCGGAGCATCACATCACAGTTTATAGGCCGTGGGGTTCTTACACCGTTCTTGAGGAGGGAAACGGCTACAAGGTTAAGAGGCTAACGGTTTTACCGGGGAAAAGGCTGAGCCTTCAGATGCACCATCACAGAAGCGAGTTTTGGGTAGTTGTTAAGGGAACGGCAAAAGTGACAGTTGACGATAGAGAGTTTCTATTGAGAAAAGGCGAGAGCACGTTCATACCGATCGGAGCTAAGCACAGACTCGAAAATCCGGGAAAGGTGACACTTGAGGTAATAGAAGTTCAGATCGGAGAGTACTTAGGGGAAGATGACATAGTCAGATTCGCTGACGACTTTGGAAGAGTTTAAGCCGCCGCCGGGATTTGAACCCGGGACCTGGTGATTACGAATCACCCGCTCTACCAGGCTAAGCCACGGCGGCTTTATTCATTTAACTCCAATCCG
>CAYMRE010000048.1:0-6180 GCA_964392755.1 uncultured archaeon | reverse complement strand
AGCGGACCCGGCGGGATTTGAACCCGCGACCTTGGGCTTAGGAGGCCCACGCCCTGTCCAAGCTAGGCTACGGGTCCTTTAAGTTGAGAGGATTTTACGAAATATAAACCTTCTGCTAAACTTCAAAGAAGTCGCTGAGAGTGTGCGTTGTTAACCTTTTGAGGGTTTTCCATCTCTTTCTCACAATCGGTGGGAAACTTTTGTGTTCTCTTAAATAACTCCTTAAGAATTCGATAGTTCGAGGATCCGATGGATACCCACTTCCAAAGTCCCCATAAATCTCCTTCAGCCTGTCTATTTCGAAATCCCTCTCAACTTTTGCGACTATCGATGCCATCGATACGATTGGGTAGATTTCATCCGCTTTATGACTTGCAAATACCTCTACTCCCGTTCTCTCCTCCATCTCGTGCTTGAATCTTTCCACGTTAACGTCTGGACAGTCTATGTACACGACTTTAGGCTTCAAAGACCTTATGATCTCAACGTAAGCTTTCTTTAAGACCTCGTTTATGCTCATGCTCTCCATCAACCTGTTCAAATCTTCGACGGATATTTTCAGAACCTTAACCTTGCAGAGCGACTTTATAGTATCATAAAGCTCCTCTCTCCTCTCTCTATCAAGCTTTTTCGAGTCTTTAACTCCCATATCCTTCAAGAGTTCCGCAGTCTCTTCGTCGCACATTACACCACACACTACAAGAGGACCTATTACGGGTCCCTTTCCAGCTTCGTCAATTCCGGCGATCATATTGACACCATCGATTTTTCCCTCTTAGCAATTCACCACAAATTTTAAAATTACTCTATGAGAGTTTTTACTGAAGCATGGACGAGATAGAGGAGATCAGAAGGAAGAAGTTGGAAGAGCTGATTAGGAAGATGAGAGGTGACAAAATGGTTGGAAAGCCTGTAAAGTTGGATTCAACAAACTTCAAAAGGTTTATAGAGGAGAACGAGAACGTTATCGTTGATTTCTGGGCTGAGTGGTGTGGACCTTGCAGGCTCATTTCTCCGATAATAGACGAACTGGCAAAGGAGTACGCCGGTAAGGTAGCGTTTGGAAAGCTTAACGTTGATGAAGAGAGAGCGATTGCAATGCAGTACGGAATATCTGCAATCCCAACTCTGATATTCTTCAAGAAGGGTAAGGCGGTAAGTGCAATAGTTGGAGCGTATCCGAAGTCTGAATTAAAGAGATGGATTGAGAAGAACATATGAGAGTTCCAATATACGTCGAATTCGAAGGAAAGAACGTTTTGGTAATAGGGGGCGGAGGAGTCGGAACTTTCAGAGCGAAGAAGTTTTTAAACGCTGGTGCAAGCGTAAAGGTGCTAAGTCTTGACTTCAGCGAGGAGCTAAAGAATCTACAGCAGGATGGAAAAGTGGAGCTGATAATGGGTGATGTGAGAGATATTGAAAAGCTCGAGAGACTGATAGAGGAATCAGATTTGGTTGTAGTTGCCCTACCCTTCACAGACTACAACGACACGATTGTAGAGATTGCAAAGAGGTACAAGACGCTTGTAAACTTAGCGAACGATGCGAAGAAAACCGAAGTGGTTATTCCGTTTGAAGGCGAATTTGAGGGAATAAGGTTTGCAGTTACAACTGAAGGAAAGAGTGGTATAGTTGCGAGGAGGGTGAAGGATATATTTCTAAAAGCTTTAGAGGAGGACGAGGATGTTGTTTTCTTCCTGAAGGCTATGGATCACTTGAAGAAGTACATGAAATCGAAGAACGTACCTATACAGCTCAGAATGAAGTTGTACTTCGCTGTAAGTGATGATGAACAGTTTAGGAAGCTCGTTAGAGAAGGGGATGTAGAATCCGCCAAAAAGTGGGCTGAGAAGCTCGTTGAAGAGTACGTAAGTGGAAAGAGGGAGTTGGATGTTGAAGGAATTGAGTTCTGAAGACTTAAAACTACTAATGGAGTTACAGTACAACTTCCCCATAAGTGAGACACCGTACACGGATTTGGCATACAAACTGGATCTGAATCCAGATTACGTAATTTCCAAGCTTTTGGAATTCAAGAGATCGGGAATAATTAAGAGAGTTGGAGCCAATCTGAACTATAAATCCATAGGATTCATTAAAACCGCTTGTCTCGTCGCTTTTGCATGTAGAGACGATGAAGTTCAGAGAATAGCAAGGGTAATCAACGAGAGTTTTCCAGATATAAATCTGAAGCACAACTATCTGAGGGATCACGAGAGGTACAAGGTGTGGTTTACAGTCAAAGGAGAGAGCTTGGAGAAAATTTTTAAAGAAGTTGAGGAAGTTGCAAATGCCTGTAAGGTCAAAGACTATTTGGTTCTTCCGAGCAAGAGAGTTTACAAGATGAGCGTTAAGTACGACCTCTACAAGGGAATATCTTGGAGTTACGGTGTGGAGAGGGATCCTGAAACAGTCGAAGATGAGGAGTTGATAGATTTACTCATAAAGTTGCAGAACATACCAATCTCCGAGAGACCCTTTAAGTTTGAAGGATACTCCGAGATTGAGGTTGTTGAAATAGTAAAGGAAATGATAAAGAAGGGTGTGTTTAGAGATTTTTACGGAGTTTTGAGAGAGAGAGCAATAGGCTTTAAAGAAAACGGTATGAATCTCGTAAAGACGGATGAACCTGAGAAAGTTGCAAGAAAACTTCTCAATTACCCACAGATAACACACTTGGTTGAGAGAGATACGCCAGACAATTGGAGGTATCCCCTTTATTTCATGGTTCATGCCGATGAAAGGGAAAAGATAGAGTGTTTCAAGAGGGACGTTTCCGAAGATCTGGGTGTCGAGATAACGACTCTGTACAGTATCGCAAGCTTAAAAGATTGATTCGTTAAATTTATATCTTACAGGATCAATTTGGCATCATGTATCAAAATCTTATAGGCGCAATTTTAAGCGCAATAATGGTAATATCGTCTGTTCTGCTAACTTGGAGGTGGTTTTCAGTTGTACACGGTGAGGTTGATCTTTACGTAGTCCTTTACGCATTCCTCCTTACGTCATCTCTCGGATTGCTCTTACTCAACACGCTGTACATAATGAAGAAAACTGTGGAAGAGATTGAAAACGCAAAGAGAGTAATTTCGATAGGTTACAAAGAGATAGAAGAAAGATTGGAAAGCAAACTCTCGAAGGGTCTTAGGGATATAGAGGAGATCGTAAACGACATCAGAAGGAGGTCGTATAGATGAAGGAGGTTGTAGCGAGTATATATCCCCCAACACTTGCAACATCCATTGCATTCTTCTCGTTCCTCGTAGCTTACATCCTAACGAAATCTGTAAGCCTTTCATTTTTAGTATCGCTGATAACAGGTGCTTCAACGTACTTTATTACTCGAAAGAAGTTCTCAGATCTTTGGATGAAATGATCTCAGCTCTTAAGACATCTTTCATATGTTTAATTCCGTATTCGTAATCGTATTCGTTCAAGGCGGTTGTACAATCCTTCAAAACGGTCACTTTATATCCCCTCATAACCGCATCGGCTACGGTGTGCAAAACGCAGATGTTCGTGACAACACCGCATACAATCAGCTCATCTACATCCAACTCTCTAAGTAGCAGATCCAAATCCGTTCCGAAGAATGCGGAATATCTGCGCTTTTTAACGAAGTAATCCTCATCCGACGGATTTAGCTCGTCCACGATCTCAGCACCCCACGTATTCTGAATGCAGTGCTTTGGCCATACGTTAAACTCCTCATCATCCTTTCTGTGCCAGTCTTGGGTGAATATCACCGGTATACTACCCCTTACAATGTCCAAGACATCCCTAATGTTGTCGATCGTTTTCCTTACATGGTCACCCACATACAACGCTCCTTCCGGATAGCAGAAGTCCTTCTGCATATCCACGACTACCAAAGCTTTCATACAGAATGATACCCTCAAGAATACTTAAGATACTCGGTCAGTACCGTATGCCCCTCATCACATTTCAGGTGAGAGATGTTTCATCATCCCATCAAGAGTTGACAGAGTTGTTTAAAAGGTCGTTGAATTGTCGAACTTCCATAATATCTGCCGAAAGTTATATCAGTGCTTAAATATATTAACAGCGAAAAACTTAAAACGGGTTTGAGCGATTCTAACTCATGGGCGAAGTTTCTGTCGATACCGAGACTTTCGACCATAATAAGGAGTACCTAACGGTTAGAACATCCAGAAACACCATAGAGAAGTTTGACAGAGAAAAGATAGTCAAATCGCTTGTTAAGGAGACCGGATTGGATAGAAGAGTTGCTGAAGAGATTGCTTTGGAAGTTGAGGAAACCATAAGGAGATCGAAAATAAAGTTCATCTCCGCACCCCTTATCAGAGAGATCGTAAATGTTAAGCTTTTAGAGAGGGGTTTGGAGAAGGAGAGAGCAAACTACACGCGTTTAGGCTTACCCGTTTACGACGTAACCCAGATAATCGAGAAGGGAGTTAGGGAAAATGCCAACCTACAGCACAATCCAGAAACAATTCACAAGCTCGTCGCTGATTGGGTTATGAAGGAGTACGCTTTACTTAAGGTTCTACCTCTGCATTTAGCCGATGCTCACATGCGTGGTGAAATTCACATCCACGACCTCGAATACTTCGCTACTCGTCCATACTGCTTCCAGCACGATCTTAGATGGTTCTTGAAGAACGGACTTAAGGTTGATGGAACTGGCGAAAATACAGCCGTAGCAGGTCCGGCTAAGCATCCAGAGGTTGCAATCTTACATGCGGCAAAGGCTTTAGCTGCTGCTCAAACGAATTTTGCTGGTGGACAGGGTTTGGATTTCTTCAACGTCTGGCTTGCACCATACATGCAGGGGTTGAGCTACGAGAAGATAAAGCAGTTGGCTCAGATGTTCGTCTATGAAATGTCCCAAATGTATGTCGCAAGAGGAGGTCAAACCGTTTTCAGCGACATAGACATAGAATACGGTGTTCCTAAAATTTGTCAAGACTTACCAGCTGTTTTACCGGGTGGAGTTGTGAAAGAGTCCGTAACTTACGGCGATTTTGAGGAGGAGGCAATCGCATTTGCGAAAGCTCTGACTGAAGTCTACTTGGAGGGGGACTACTTAGGAAAACCATTCTTCTTCCCCAAGCCGAACTACAAGCTGAGAAAGGAGTGCTTCAAGAAAGAGGGATTCGATGAGTTCATGATTCTTGTTCACAAGGTCGTTGCCAAGTTCGGATCACCGTACTTCCTGAACCTCTTGGCTGGATACCTACCAGACAACGTATTCGCTCAGTGTTGCAGACTCGTCTTAGCTCCAGACAACCAAGATTGGGAAGACTTCAAGAACGGTTGCATGAGAACGGGAAGTTTGCAAGTGGTAACAATAAATCTGCCAAGGATAGCTTATGAAGCAAATGGAGATGATGAGAGACTGTTCGAAATCCTTGAGGAGAGGATGAACCTCGCAAGGGAGGTTATAGAGCTTAAGAGGGAGATAATCATAAAGAGGATGAAGCAGGGAGCTTTACCGTTCTTAACGCAGGATGTCGATGGAGAACCGTACTACAGGGTTGACAAGGTTGTTAGGTCTATAGGCTTCGTCGGATTAAACGAAATGCTGAAGGCACACATAGGTCAGGAGTTGCATGAAAGCAAAGAAGCTTGGAAGTTCGGCTTGGAAGTAATAAAGAGGATGATGGACGTAACTATGGAGTGGAGCATTGAAACTGGTCAGAGGTGGGTTGTAACACAAACACCAGCTGAATCATGTGCCCACCGTCTCGCTTTACTCGATTTAAAGGAGTTCAACGGAAAGGCGATAGTTCAGGGCAACGTTAAAAGTGGGGCTGTGTATTACACCAACAGCTCCCATGTTAGGGTGAGTGCAGACGTTCCATTGTTCGAGAGATTGAAGATAGAGGGTTCATTCCATCCGCTCTGCAACGGAGGGATGATGGCTCACGTGTGGATAGGTGAAAGTTCACCGAATCCCGAACTGCTATGGGAGCTTACGAAGAAGATCGCCACAAAGACACTGATAGGCTACTGGGCTTACACTAAGGATATGACATTCTGTAGGAGTTGCGGAAAGCTGAGTGGTGGTATCAATAGGAACTGTCCGTTCTGCAACAGTAACGATGTTGAGTGGTATTCCCGTGTAACGGGATATTATCAGAGAGTCAGTGGATGGAACGACGGTAAGGTGCAGGAGTTGTTCGACAGAAAGAG
>CAYMRE010000047.1:0-6193 GCA_964392755.1 uncultured archaeon | reverse complement strand
GGGGTATAGCTTTAATCGATGAAATGGAGAAGATGGACAAAAAGGACAGGAGGTACATGCTTGAAAGCTTAGAGCAACAGAGCTACCACAGGGATACGGAAATCATGCTCGCGGACGGAAGAAAGGTAAAAATAGGGGACTTCGTAGATAGCCTAATAGAATCGAACAGAGACAAGGTAATTAAAGGAAAGGACACAGAAATCTTGCCAGTTGACGATGTTTTCGTTTTGGGATACGACTTGAACTCTAAGAAAATTGTAATAACCAAAGCGGACAGGGTGAGCAGGCACGTAGCACCAGAAAAGTTTGTTAAGATAACCTTCAGCAACGGTAGAAGCGTTGTAGTAACCCCTGAGCATCCCATGCTCGTTTGGAGGGATGGAAAGATAGTTGAAGTTCCTGCTGAAGAGTTGAGGGAGGGTAGTTTAGTTCCTGCGGTTAGGTGGTACGAAACTTTAACTAAAAACGTAATATCCAAGGACTTAGCAAAGTTCTTAGGATACATACTTTCCGACGGTTATACGTATCGTAAAGTTTACGAAGTGGGATTTGCTAATACCTGCAAGGAATATTTGGAGGACTTCAAGAGAATAGCAAGTAGACTCAACTTGAGATTTAAGGAAACGAAGAACTACGGCAATTTACCTCTGTCAATAGTTAGGATAAACTCGAAGGATTTCTACAACAGATTGAGAAAGATTTGTCCAGAGGTATTTGTCAAAGCTAAGGAGAAGAGGATACCCTACGCTGTGATGTGCGGAAGTAGAGATGTTAAGGAAGCATTCATAAATGGTTTCTTCAAGGGTGACGGGTTCGTTGATAATTACAGGGTTGGACTGACCACTACATCTAAGGCAATGGCTGAAGATCTTCACGATCTTCTCCTTTCGATAGGGATTAATTCTTACGTCTACGAATGGGGAGGATGTTACAAGGTTATAATTTCGGGTTATGACAGCATTTCGAGATTTGCTGAGATAGTTAAAGACGATCCAAGGTATTGCAGAATTCTGAAGATACTTGAACGCTCTAAGAATCGCAGAAACGATAGAGATGTTGTGCCTAAGGAAATCGTTGAAATCCTCAGAGATATTTTGAATACCTTAAGATTAAATGATGGTTATCTTACAAACAACGTTTCGAGGGGTTTCAACGCACACAGAAAAACATTAAAGGATAGATTGAAAGTCGTCGAAGATGTTATAAAGGTTGTCGAAGATGGACTTAACTCGGAGGACGTCAATAAAAAGATTGAATCCGCTAAAAAGGTTGTAAGGATAAGGGAATTAGCGAATAAGCTCGGCATAAACTACTCAACACTGAGGTATAGACTTAAGAAGGATCCCACACCGCTTGTAGAGTTCGCAAGAGAAAGACTTGAAGATTTGAAGAAGAAAGTAGAGATTGTCAAAGGATTCGTCGAAGGGAACGTAAAATTCCTTAGGGTTAAAAAGGTCGAAATAATCGAGAACAGAGATTCGAATTGGGTTTATGATATAACGGTTGAGCCTTTCCATCTATTCGTTTCGCACGGCTTAATCTTGCACAACACAATAACGGTAGCCAAGGCGGGAATAAACGCAACTTTAAACACGAGATGCTCCATACTGGCATGTGCAAATCCGAAGAGAGGAAGGTTCGACAAGCATGAACCTATAGTAGATCAGATAGATTTGGATCCTCCACTCCTTTCAAGATTCGATCTAATATTCGTCGTTCTGGATGAGCCGGATGAAGTTAAGGATAAGGAGATAGCTAAGACAATACTCACAAGCGATATAGAATCCAAAAAGCCGAAGATAGATCCAGATCTCTTTAAGAAGTACGTTCTCTTTGCGAGGAATGAGATAAAGGAAATAGTTCTTACGCCGGAGGCGGAGCAGAAGATAATTGATTACTACATCGATTTGAGAATGAGAAGCAAGGAACAGGGAGCAATAGCGATTACCGCAAGGCAGTTGGAAGCTTTGAGAAGATTGACCGAAGCTTCAGCCAAGATAAGGTTGAGCAACGTTGCAACGGTTGAAGATGCGGAGAGGGCGATAAGGATATTTGAGGAGAGTATAAAGCAGATCGCAATAGATCCGGAGACAGGTAAGCTGGATATCGATTATGCCATAAGCGGAGTTTCCGCTGTTCAGAGGGATAGGATTGCCATCATTAAGAATATAGTGAAGGAGCTCGAAAGCTCGACACCTTGGGGCGCTCCAGAGGAGGAGATACTTGAGAGAGCAGAGAACTCGAAGATTCCTAAGGATAAGGCTAGAGAGGTTCTCGAAAAACTCAAACAAAAGGGAGAATTGTACTGCCCGCGTTACGGTTACTACAAGATTGCTGGATACGAGTAAAGTATTTCTTCAGATGAACTACTCACGGCATGCGAAAGTGGGTAAGGATTGCTATTGTGATCTCAGCCATATTCCTGAGGTTCTACGATCTGGGTAAAGCTCCCCTCTTCTTCGATGAGAGTGTTCATACCGTCTTTGTTGACAATGTCTTAAGCTGGACGTACAAGTACGATCCCGCATTCCACGGTCCCCTCCTCTTTTACCTTACGGCTGGAGTTGTTAGTGTTTTAGGTAAGAATGAGTTTGCGTACAGGTTAATTCCGGCGATATTCGGAGTTTTGACAGTTCTACTCCTCTTCAAATTTGAAAAGTTCATAGGAAAAGGTGCAGACTACTCCGCTTTACTCGTTGCGGTATCTCCAATAATTGTTAACTACTCAAGATTTTTCAGAAACGATAGCCAAATTCTGTTCTTCACGCTTGCATTCGTCTACTTCATCTTCAGCTACCTCAGGGAGAGGAAGTGGTACCAGCTTGTTTTGGCATCGATTTCTTTAGCCCTATTCGCATGTTCTAAGGAAAATTTCTATCCGATAGCGTTTCTCTTACTCCTTTACTTTGTTTTTGACATTAAGAGGTTCAAGGTAAGAGATGTTGCAATAGCTGTGGGTGCCTTTCTTTTAGTGTATTCTGCTTTTTACACGAACTTTTACACTTACACAACTCCCTTCACAAACTTCAGCGAGTTTCCCGTCGTTAAAGCGGTAGAGTACTGGGAACACCAGCACGAGATAGCGAGAATTGGAGGACCTTGGTGGTATTACATACCTTTACTACTGCTTTACGACCTTCCCGTGTTCGTTCTCGGTATTTATGCTATTGTAAACTGGATTTACAGGAGAAAGAACGATTTCAGAGCTTTCTTAATATACTGGTTTGTTGTAAACTTGGTATTTTACTCGTACGTTCAGGAGAAGGTTCCTTGGCTTGTCGTCCACATAGAACTACCTCTCTACATCATCGCTGGAGTTTGTCTTGCGGAAATGAAGAAAAAGAAGGAGAAAATAGCTGTACTTGTGCTAACAACTGTATTCTTACTTTATTCCTGCATACATCTCAACATAGTGAATCCCACAAATCCAGCAGAGCCAGCACTTTATCTGCCAACGAGCATGGAGGTTAAGGAGTTTAGAGAGGAGTTAAAGGCTATGAACGTTTCAAAAGTCTGCGTGTTCATGTCTCCCGGTGATTACTGGCCTCTCCCATGCTATCTAAAAGACTTTAAAACGTATTACTTCCCGAACCTCGACAACTTCGAGAGGACGATAGAGTCTTACGGTTGCGAAGTTGTGATAATGAATCAAACTAATGCAATGAAAGCTGAAGGTAGAATAAAGTACTTTGAAAAGAGAGAGCTCTGCTTAAGAAGCTGGACGTCGTACAGTTACGAGAGTCTAAATCCAATTAGAATCTTAGAATTTTTAATATTCAGAAAACCTATGGGGACTGTCTGCTACTTCAATCATACGGTTTATTACGTGAGGTGAGC
The DNA here is from genome assembly GCA_964392755.1 of uncultured archaeon. Classification (GTDB taxonomy): domain Archaea; phylum Halobacteriota; class Archaeoglobi; order Archaeoglobales; family Archaeoglobaceae; genus Archaeoglobus_B. The sequence goes on along the minus strand of CAYMRE010000047.1, from coordinate 2,356 downwards.
GTATGGAGTGGGAAATTTTCGAGATTGAAGGAGTTTCAAGGTGTGCGAAGATTGAGAGAGGTAAACTCAAGATCTTGGAGGAATGGAGAGAGAAAAAGGTTGGAGTAAGGGTAATAGAGAACGGGAAGGTAGGATTCGTTACCGCTAATTACTTCACGGAAGACCTCCTTGAAAAAGCCAGAAAAATTGCTAAGGTTTCGGAAGAGAAATTGGAGAGGTTTCCAGAAGGAGAGTACGTGAAAGTTGAGGGTATATACGATGAGAGGGTTGAGAAAGCTACTTCTGATGAGATAAAAGAATTTGTAGAATCTATGGTTAATTCCGCACTAAATTACAACGTTAATCCTTCCAACGGAATGATAGAGCTTTCTGTCGAAACGATTAGACTTAAAAACTCCTTTGGTGCGGATTTGGAGTACAAATCGACGTACTGCCAAGCTTACCTTGAATGCGTTTGTGATGGTTCAAGCGGTTTTGAAATTGATGAAAGCAGAGGTATCGCAGATTTCGAGTTTGTCGGTAAAAAATCGGCAGAGCTTGCAGTGGAATCTAAAAATCCTGAAAAGATTGAGGGAACTTACAAACTCGTGCTTTCGCCGATTGCCGTCCACCAGCTTTTGGAATTTACGCTATATCCGGCTATATCGCTCGAAAACGTTCTTAAAGGTAGGAGTCCCTTAACGGAGATCGGTAGGAACTACTTGGGGAAGTTGAGTGTCATTGACGATGGTACGTTATCCTACGGTTTATGCACCGCACCTTTTGACGATGAAGGTGTCGGTGTTAGGGAGAAGGTGATATTCGATGAAGGTGTGCTTAAATCGTACATAACCGACTTCAGACACTCCCTAATTGCAAAAGTCGAGCCTACTGGTAACGGGTTTAGAGGCGATGACCTCTATCCGACAACGTCACCCACCAACGTGATACTTGAGTTCGATGAGGTTGAAAAGGAGTTGGAGGGGGTTTACGTTCACTCGTTGATAGGTGCCCACACTTCAAATCCCGTGAGTGGAGACTTCAGCTTGGAAACTATGAACGCCTTTCTAAACGGTAAACCAGTTAGGGGCATGATTTACGGAAACATTTACGACCTCCTGAAGAAGATAACGGCTTTTGGAAAGGATGTCAGGCAAATAGAGAATACAATCACTCCTTCAATAGAGTTCGAGAATGTGAAGTTCGTTTGAGGGAAAGGTAAATATACTACCTTTGACATACTATAGATTGGGGAGTGGCGGTGGGCGGCTGTCCGAAAGGAGGAAAGTCCCCCCACCGCTAAAAGGCGGACCCCCGTAAGGGGGTGTGCCGAGAGGCACGGCAACGGCACAGAAACGATACCCGCTTGGGGTAATGCGAGGATGCCGAAAGGCTGAGGTCACCCAAGCGGGATGAAACGGCCGTCCCCGCCGGTGCAAGGGCTAAGCCCGCTTAGACCAATGCCGCCTAAAAACAGAAGGGGGCTTACTACCGCCACTCCCCCACCATTTTATCTTTAACTTCTTCGTTAGGAGTATAGTCGCATTTTTTACAACCAACTCTATATTTTACTGCATAAGGTTCAGATTCATCTTCGTAATGGTGATATAACGGTATTTCGCTTTCCTCAATTTTATCGCCACACTTGGGGCATACATCAAAACTAATACATATACTTTCGGCTGTATCGATTCTACTCGCAACTTCTATAAGTTTGAATAAAATTCTTAATTCATCTGCGGTTAAATCCTTTGAAAAATTAGAATCTTTAAGCATATTTTTAGCTAAATTCAATAACTCTTTAATTTCTGGATATTTATCTCCAAGTGAAACATCTCGCTCTACCAAGTGAGGCTTATCTCCGAGAATATTTAAGAAATATTCCCCTTCTCGGATGTAGAAAATCAAGATAACTGTAAAATACCTGCTTAGTTGTAAAATTTTTAGATTTTTTGAGATATTCCTTACCTTTCTTGGCAATCCACGATAAAAAATCTTTAACTTCCTTGTCTAAGTCTTTAAAAACATAATCATCAGGTGCATATAAATCGTTATGCTCAATTTTATTTCTAACACGCCAAAGATTATCAATAAACTTGTTCCATCTTTTTAAATCATTATCAGAGCATATATTTGACACCTTTAGTGCGTCTTTAATCCATTCCCATCTTACTTTTAAACCTTGAGGTTTTATGGTTTCTTCTCTCCATCCGAAATATCGAGTGCAACAGAATAACAGCGCTCTACTGATAGTGTCAAGATAAATTTTGAACGCAAGTCTACGTTCGTATGCATTTGATAAGTCGAATTTATCCAAAAACTTAAGCGGTTCTTCTATTTTATCTACATCGACCATTTTCAACACCACCCCATCAAT
>CAYMRE010000046.1:0-6428 GCA_964392755.1 uncultured archaeon | reverse complement strand
GACCCAGACTTGGGACAGATAAGCGAGAAGCTTAAGGGAATAAACTTGGGCGAGTTTATATCAGGCGAACACGGCTGGATACACATTCTTGAGTTTGTTGCAGCTTTGATTAAGCACAAGAAGATAGACATCGATCCAAGCAGAAACGACCACTGGAAAGCAACGTACCACGATCCGTGCAACGTTGCAAGAGGTATGGGAATGCTCGAAGAGCCGAGGTACGTGCTGAGAAATGTCATGAATTACTTCTACGACATGCCAGAGCACTGCATAAGGGAAAAGACGTACTGCTGTGCCGCTGGAGGAGGTATGCTGGCTGAGGAAATCATGGAACTAAGGATGAGAGGAGTAATGCCAAGAATGATGGCATTGAGATACGTTGTTAAGAAGTACGGCGTAAACATCATGCTAACACCTTGTGCTATAGACAAGGCTCAGTTCCCAATTGCAGTGGACTACTGGAAGATTCCCGTTGAAATAGGAGGTCCAATGGAAATGGTAGGAAACGCATTGGTCTTGACAGCGTTTGGAGAGAAGCCTGAAGATAGGAAGTACGATTTGAGAGGTACACCCATAAGGGAGGAGGAGTGATATGTACCATAAGGGATACGTCTTCTTGGGTATAGTACTATTTTTAGCATTGCTGGCGATGCCTTACTGGGTAAGCGCCGGGAAAATAAAATACGAGGATGTTCGTAAGGAACTGTCCCCTTCAAAGGGAAAGACTTGCATATACGATAAGGAGTGGATGGCAAAGTACCATATGGAGCTGTTGAACGAGTGGAGAGAACTCGCTGTAAGAGATGGAGTAAGGACGTATGCGACACCAAACGGAGTCTTCAACGTCAGCTTAACAGAATGCTGGCAATGCCACGACTACGAAGGATTCTGTGCAAAGTGCCATGAGTTCATGGAGGTAAGACCAGTCTGCTGGGATTGCCACTACAACCCCTCAATGGAGCTTCCGACGGTGAATTACCTAAAATAATTTAACACTTTTTCAATCAATTTTTTTCCCTCTTCAGAGTCGAAGAGAGGTAAATTCCAGTTTTCGATGATTACTCTCCTCCTAAATCTAACTTTTCTACCTTCAAACTCTTTTTCGAGTTCGACAACCTCCCAGTAAAGCATTATGCCTCTCCTCTGCCAAGCTGGCGTTTTTGAGATGTTTATACCTCTCTCGAAGAGGAGATCGTGAATTTCATTAGATTTTTTACCAGTTAAAAATTCCTGTGTTCTTCTTCTATCTCCAATCTCCTTAAGAAGTGTGTAAAAAGCATAGCTATTGATGTGATTTCTCCAGCATTCATCTTGCCTGAATTTCAGATAATCCAATATTTCATCAGAGTTGGCATAAATTATCCTCGAATCGAAGCTTACAGGAATGCCCAATTTTAACGAGAGACGTGATGAAAACTCCGAAGCAATTATAGAATTTATCTTCTCAACCCTGCAACCGAACAGGTCTCTGAAGAGAAAACTGACCTCGTCACTGAATGTGTATGCAAAGGCAGGGTTAAACACCCTCATTATCTCTCTACAAGTTTCAACCATAGCTTTAGCGAACCTTATGTCGTACGGCTTTTCAAAATCTTTCAAAACGTTCGTGAAGTTTCTACCGTCTATTCTCAGAATGAAAGCGTTTGGAGATAATAGACGGGCGTACAGTTCTCTCGCCTTCCAATTAATCTTCTTCCTTCTTTGCCCTGAAGACATCCTTGACTATGACAATGTCACCTACCGCCTTAACCAGCCTGTAGGGAATCAGAATTCCCTTAGCCTTGGAATTTATTAGAGTTTTGTTGTAATCCGATACCGCTAAGCTCTTAATTCTTCTGTTTTCCACATCCAAAACCAAGTCCTTCACTACACCTACATACCTTCCTTCATCCGTGTAAACCTTCAATCCCAGCAGGGTTGAAATTTCACCGATCATTGTTGGGATTACAAGATTGCTTATATTAGCTTAACTGTTTCATCGATAACTTAAAATACCCTTACGAAATTTCGCTTTAGTCCCGTAGGAGGCGTAAAGCCGTCGGGACTACGGGGTGATGGTATGATAGTGAGTAAGGATCAGCTTGAAGAGGCGATAAGTAAGGCTATAGAGCAGGCTAAACCGAGGAAATTCGTAGAGACTGTAGAGATGGCAGTAAATCTGAGAAATGTAGACATGAGAAGACCGGAAAACAGAATAGACGTAATTGTAACGCTACCTCACGGATTGGGAAAGCATAGAAAGGTGGGTGTATTTGCGAGAGGTGAAACCGCTCTCAAGGCTCAGGAGGCTGGAGCGGATGTAGTATTGGGTCCTGAAGACATCGATGAACTGGCTAAGAACAAGAGAGAAGCTAAGAAGCTCGCTAAGAGAATTGACTTCTTCATAGCTGAAGCTCCTTTAATGCCCGAGATAGGTAGGAAGCTGGGTCCGATCTTGGGTCCGAGAGGTAAGATGCCTCAACCGATTCCTCCGTTAGCGGATCCAAAGCCGATGATAGAGAAGCTAAGGAAGTCTGTGAAGATAAGGACGAGAGACAAGCCAGTGTTCCACGCACCGATAGGTAAGAGAGATATGGACGTTGAGAAGTTGGCTGAAAACGCTTTGGAGATAATAAAGGTCGTTGAGAACAAATATGATAATCCTTCGCAAGTGGTAAAATCAATATATGTCAAGACAACTATGGGTCCTGCTGTGAGGGTGATCTGAGATGGCAGCTATAAGAGGTTCACCTCCAAAGTGGAAGGTTCAAACGGTTGAAGAGCTCAGGAAGACGTTTAAATCGCATCCGGTAGTCGCGATAGTCAGCTTCAGAGGCGTTCCTTCAAACCAGATGCAGAGAATAAGGAGGGAGCTTAGGGGTAAGGCTTTAATCAAAGTTGTGAAGAATACGCTGATAGAGAAGGCTTTGGAGGGACTTGAAGATAGCTACAAGAAACTCGAAGATTTTCTTTACGATCAAACCGCTCTGGTTTTCACGGATATGAACCCCTTCAAGCTCTACAAGCTCCTTGAGGAAACGAAGGAACCATCGCCACTTAAACCCAATCAGATTTCGCCAGTGGATGTTGTGGTTGAGAAGGGTCCAACACCAATTCCTCCCGGCCCTATGATGGCTGAGTTGCAGAACGCTGGAATTCCAGTGGCTATTGAGAGGGGTAAGGTTGTTGTGAGGGAGACGGTTACGGTTGTAAAGGCTGGTGAAGTCGTCAAGCCCGAGGTGGCGAGAGCCTTAAACGTCTTGGGTGTAAAGCCGATAAAGATTGGACTCGATACGAGAGTTATATACGACAACGGAGTCCTTCTAACGCCTGACGTTCTGGCAATCGACGTCGAGAAGGTTAAGAGTGAATTTGCGGAAGCTTACCAGAAGGCTCTGAACTTGGCTGTTAACTGTGCATACGTAACGGAGGAAACCGCAGAGATACTCATCATAAAGGCTGTGATGGATGCGAGGAACTTGGCTATAAACGCTGGACTGCCGGTGAAGGATGTAATGCCAGAAATACTGGCGAAAGCTCACATGGAAGCTTTGACCTTAGCTTCACTCTTACCTGAATCCGCTTTGGATGATGAACTTAAGAGCCTACTCTCCTCAAGAGTCGTTGAAGAGAAGGAGGAAGTTGTAGAGGAGAAGAAGGAGGAAGAGGAAAAGGAGGAGGAAAAAGAAGAGGAAGAAGAGGAATCTGCTTTAGAGGGTTTGGGTGCGTTATTTGGTTGAAGGAGGTGATGTGTTATGGAGTATGTATATGCGGCTCTGTTGTTGCACTCCGCTGGAAAGGAAATAAACGAGGAGAACTTGAAAGCCGTGCTTGAAGCGGCTGGCGTTGAAGTGGACGAAGCGAGAGTTAAGGCTTTGGTCTCGGCTTTGGAGGGTATCGACATAGACGAAGCCATATCCAAGGCAGCATTTGCTCCAGTTGCCGCAGCACCACAGCCCGCTGCAGCTACTGCCGAAGCTCCTACGGAGGAGAAGAAAGAGGAAGAGAAGAAGGAAGAAGAGGAAGAGAAGGCAGAAGAGGAGGCTCTGGAGGGACTTGGAGCACTGTTTGGCTAAATGTCTATTACAACGTAGGCGTACCATCCACCATTTTTTTTCTCAACAACGAAGTTGTGAAGGGTTATCGCCTTGGGTTCTACCTTCACTATCTCTGGTCTGAGTGTTCCACCCTTTATCCTCCCCGTAGCCTTTAAAATCTCGCCCTCTTCAACTTTTACGAACTCCACACTCTTCCCACCGAAGAATTCCGTATCGAAGGCGAAAAGGAGTTCGCTCAACCAATTATATAGAAGATAATCTGGTGAATCCGCCTCAACGTTAACGTTCAACTCCCTATTTTCATCAAGCTTTTCAGTGTAAACGAAAGCCTCGTAAAATGCGTATGTTGCGTTTTCTATCAACTCCTCCAAACTTTTGCCGAAGACTTCAAAGGCAACATCGGCGGTGTGATCTATAAACCTGTACCTCATGCACAAGATTTTATTGCAAGGTTTTTAACCTTTTAACGTGAAAGTCGCTCTCGGTGGAACTTTCGATCCCCTTCATGAGGGACATAAGAGACTGATCAGAAAGGCTTTCAGCATAAGTAGGGATGTAGTCTTCGGAGTTACGAGTGATGAGATGGCTCGGAAGAGGCTGAGAAACGTTTTGCCATGTACCGTTAGAGTTAGAAATCTGAAGGAATACGTTAAGAGGTTATACGGAGTTGAGCCGAGAATAGAGATCATAAGAGACTGTTACGGTAAAACGCTTGAGGAGGACTACGATTACCTTATAGTTTCTCCGGAGACGTACGAAAACGCCAGGAGAATAAACGAGAAAAGAATTGAGATGGGTAAAAAGCCGATAACGATCGTAGTTGTCGATTTCGTTTTGGCTTACGATAAAAAACCGATTTCCGCAACGAGAATAAAGAACGGTGAAATAGATAGGTTCGGTTATCGCATCATCTAATCAATCTTATTACAATGAGCAGAGGTATTAGAGCCAACGCGATCTTTTCTCCGGCTGAAGTCAAACGATATAACACCTTTGGAGGTTTCTCGGGTTTTACTGTTCTGAAGATAATCCTACGTTCCTCAAGAACCCTTAGCTTATCCGATAGTACCCTTGAGCTTACTTTAAGTGCTCGTTTTAACTCGTTAAAACCCATAGCTTTCCTTAAATATAGGCTGTAGATTATTTGAGGTGTCCACTTCGAAAGTATGACTGACAAAGAGGGAGTAAGTTCGTTAAGCTTCTCTGTGATCTCCTTTAGACCGACATCCATGCATTCCTCCTTTAAACAACTCTCAACATTTTTAAGACATTCGGTGACAATCTTTATCAAGTTACAGTCTTCACACTCGATGTTCTCCCGCATACTACCAATCTTATATAGTGTTAATTTAACACTAACTGTTAGTATGATATTTCCTTCAAACGTGTTCGGGTATAGTGGGGGCTGTGAGGTAGGAGTGGTTGCATCCTTTAGGGAATCGACTATTAAAATCGTTAAAACAGCAAAGATAACGACTTACAAAGGTGGAAGAATTTCTTGGAACGTGATTAGATGGGGAAAGTGTCCAAATGGGTCTAAAGCTCTCCAAGATAATCTCATCGTTTTTGAGAATTTGGATAAGGCTGTGGAAAGGCTTAAAAGATACATCGAGGTGTCTGAATGATACTCGTTACAGGTGGAACCGGTTTCGTTGGAAGTTATCTCATCGAATACTTACTTAACCAAGGTAAGGAGGTTAGAGTGCTCGTTAGAAACCCACAAAAGCTTAAATTTGATGTTGATTTCGTAGTTGGTGACATCACAGATAAAGAAACTTTAAAGACAGCTTTAAGAAGTGTTGAGGAGGTTTATCATCTTGCAGCGGTATTTAGACATGGAGTAGATCCCAGCTACGTTTGGCGTGTTAACTACCATGGTACGAGAAACGTTGTTGACGAATGTTTTAGGCGTAACGTCAGACTTTTGCATGTCAGCACCGTTGGTGTGTTGGGTCACGCCAATTCAAAACCTCTAAATGAAAACAGTCCTTATAGACCTAATCCCAACCCCTATTCACAGTCTAAAGCAAAAGCTGAGCAATACGTCTTAGAAATGTGTAAGAAGGGATTGAATGCTGTAATCGTTAGACCGGCTTTTGTCTACGGAATTGGAAGCAGGTATGGTTTAAACCTACTCATGGATTTGGTTATCAAGAGAAAACTTAAAGTTGTCATAGGTAAAGGGGAAAACTGCATTCATCCCGTTCACGTTAAAGACCTTGTTCGGGCTATGGTTTTGATTATGACCAAAGCAAAATCTGGAGAGGTATACATTGTGGCAAATGAGGAACCTGTAAAACTCAGGTACTTTCTCGACTTGGTTGCAAGGTGTGCTGGCGTAAAGTTGTACTACGGATTGCCACCGAAGTTGGCATACTTAATTCTAAAGCT